>JAAFGX010000088.1 GCA_010365115.1 Paludibacter sp. | reverse complement strand
TTCAGTGGTTAAATGAAGCTTTGTGCTTCGTATCAAGTTTTGTGGTGGCAGACAGTTTTGTGCTTCGAAATCGCCAACTTCTTGTAGCTGCAAAACGTTAGCAGTAAGCCGAAAAAAAAAGAAGAAAAGACAAACTAAACTTAGACAGATCTTACTAATGCAATATAATTGAAAACTGCGACTTCTTTCTACAGAAAAAGCACTTGTTAATAAATATTCTCTATCTTGTTCTCTTATTTCGCTATCTGAAAAAATATGTAACTCATTATGTTTATTATCTTCTTGATTGTAAAATGAATATACAAATTTTAATAGACGACATAGAGCAATTTAACAAATACAACAATAAATAATTTCAATTACTTATGCCAAGGAATAATATTAATCACTAAAAAATTACTGCCATGAAAACAAAAATCTTTATCTTATTTTTCATTCTATTGGGTTTCGGTCTATTTGCTAATGACATTATCCCAAACAGGAGTTTTGAAAACTGGACATCTAAAACAGTTGAATTTGTAGAAAACTACCCTCACGGGTCGCATTTAAATTCATATTACAGTGATGAACCGAGTAATGTAGAGAAAGTTACAGATGCATACCACGGTCAATATGCTGTGAAATTGACCACAGTTGCTATAGAAAACGAAAAGCAAATTGGTTATTTTATGAATACTGATGCCAGGAATGGAGATATGAATGCATGGGTTGATGGATTTCCCTATACTGAAAAGCCAACCGGTATTCGTGGTTATTACAAATACAATGTAGCTAGTTCCGATTCAGCCTTAATAGTACTATCATTTCGAAAAACAGGGGTCGGCAATATTGGAAATTACCCCTTTAGAATCGGTGGCATTAAAACTGAATACACACTCTTCGACCTCACTTTAACACCTGCACTCACTCAAACCCCAGATTCCATTATATTTGCTGTAGTTTCAAGTGATTTTTTTAGAAACAATGGCGGTTTGGTAGGAAGTACATTGCAAATAGATAATGTTAGCTTAACCGGCGTTACGAGTCAACCTGCCTTGTTTAACGGAGATTTTGAAAATTGGTCAACAATCTCAACGCCTCTAGTAATCAACAATTGGAATCCGGATCGAGGCAGTCAACAGGATGGTATAAGCAGAACTACCGATGCCAAGGATGGAATGTATGCCATGGAATTAACTTCGTATGTAGGTGGAGGAAATGGAATTCCACGAAATCAACCGGGTTATTTAACTACTGGATATTGGAACAATACTTGCAATTGCTCAATGGGAGGAATTCCGTTTACAAATCTGATTGATACCTTGACATTTTGGTACAAATATACTCCAACTGTTTACAATTCACAAACTGATTGGGCGTCAATATATTTGAATATACAAAAAAATGGAGCGCAAATTAATTGGACAAATAAAAATTTAAATGCGGCTTCGGATTTTCAATATGTTGAAATACCTTTTGACAATAATAATCAAGTGCCAGATTCGTTGATAATAAACTTTATATCCTCTGATTGGCAAAATACGAATATCAATTTCGCTGGTTCGAAATTGATAATTGATAAGTTGCAATTTAAGTCTGAAATGATAAGTTCAGGCATTCAACAACTTGCTGAAGTGTCACTGATTGATATATATCCCACTGTTTCCAATGCAGTTTTTAAACTAATCAATCCAAATCAGGTACCTGTTTCACTTGATGTTTATAACAGTACCGGAATAAAAATGTCACATCAACAAGGACTAAACACTGAAATTAATTTAAAAGAAAAGCCTTCGGGAATATATTTTGTTCGTATTTCAGTAAATAATAGAATTGTAACAAAACGGATTTTGAAATTGTAGAAATTTGTTTCGAATGTAAGGTACATTCTTTACTCATAACACAATATTAATCTAATTAACAAAAAAACGACAAAACAAATGACAACTGTTTAATGACTAAACGGCCTAAGTGCTAATATAGGTTAGCCGAGCCACCTGCCCGAAAGCGTTCCGCAGTCTGACAGTGTGGCTCGTGGGCAGCTGGCGGCTAGCCCTATCCGTTAGCTGCAAGCCTACAAAAAAAGCAGAAATCACAACATTTTCGAAATTTTGAAAATAACTTTTACTAGCAAGTCGAAATTCACATTCTCATCAAACAAAATAAATTTCATTATCTTTGACGAAGATTTAGCAGGAATGAATATAAAAACAGCCGTACTTTTTGTGTTTTTAGCCAATATAATAATATTGGCACATGCTATTATTCCGCATCATCACGGGGCTGATACTGTTGTAAATTCGCATTATCACAATAGAGAATTAGGTGACAAACAGTGTGATACGTCAGGAATGCATGAACACAATCATAATGAACCAATCGGCGATGAGTATTGCGTTTTAAATCAAGTTTTTGCAATTCCACAAAAAACAAATTCTCCTGTTTGTAATTGGTTCGACAATCAACATTACTCCCCCGGTTATAATGCCGTTCTCAATTCTTCTGTATTAATTTCGGGTCCACCATTGAGTATTATTACTGATATTCCAGGTCACATCTCATTTATTCGTTCCATATTTGTAAACTCAAGTCTGAGTTTGCGAGCACCTCCTACCGTTTAACGACCTTTTCATAACAAGTATTATTTGCGATAAAAACTTATTGCAGACTTATCATGTTTCCATATTTCAAACACTTTCACGTATTTTTAAATAAGATTCAAATGAAAAATAAAATATTTTTATTTGCAATACTTGCATCGCTATTTGCAAGTTGTAACAAGAAACAAGAAGAAACCAAACCAGAAGAAGTGAAAATCCAGTTCACTGCCTATAGTCCCGAATTTGAGGTTTTTGCCGAAGCAGATCCTTTTGTGATGAATCAAACAGGTGGTATTTTGTCGCACTTTTCTCATTTACCAAGCTTTCTGGCACTTGAAAAAGGCAGTGTAACCATTCGCCTGATAGTGGACGGAAACGAAGTATCTCAGGTGTTGGAGCAACCAACTCGCAAAGGCATTTACAAATTTGAGCTGAAACCCCTAACCAAAGGGACAGGAAAGATAATGTATGACTTCAAAATAGAGAATAAAAGTTACCAGTTGGAAATTCCCAATGTGGTAGTGTATGCCACAGCCGAAGAGGCTAATGAAGCGGCTGCAAAAGTGGTAATTCCAGGAACAAACACCACTGTTTTTACCAAAGAGCAATCGTGGAAAATTGATTTTGCAACGGATTATCCAAAATTAGAGCCGTTTGGACAGGTAATAAAAACGACCGCACAAGTGCAATCGGCACCAGGCGATGAGGTGATTGTTTCGGCTAAAGCTGCCGGTGTAGTACAACTCTCAGCGAATAATGTGCTGGAAGGAAAAAGCGTAAGCAGCGGGCAAACCCTGTTCTCAATTACGAGCAACGGTTTGGCTGGAAATAATACGGTAGTGCAATTTGCCGAAGCCAAAAACAATTTTGAAAAAGCGGAAGCTGACTACGACCGGGCAAAAGAGCTTGCGAAAGACAAGATTGTTTCAGACAAAGAACTACTAAATGCTAAAAACCTGTATGACAATGCAAAGGCTGTTTACAGCAATATGAATAAAAATTTCAGTTCGTCAGGGCAAAGCGTAAAAAGCCCGATGAATGGTTTTGTGAAACAGGTATTTATTCAAAACGGACAAAGCGTAGAAGCCGGACAAGCGGTTGTATCCGTTTCGCAAAATAAAACATTGCTGTTGCGTGCCGAAGTGCAACAAAAATATGCCTCTATTTTGGGTTCAATTCACTCGGCTACTATTCGAACACTGAATGATAATCAAACATACACACTCGAACAACTTAACGGTAAAGTTCTTTCGTACGGCAAAACTGCCAACAGCGATAATTACATGTTGCCTGTAAATTTACAAATTGACAACAAAGGCAGCTTTGTTTCTGGTGGATTTGTAGAGATTTATCTGAAAAGTATGACCAATTCTCAGGCTCTTACCATTCCAAATCCAGCTTTATTGGAAGAGCAAGGCGTTTACTACGTTTACGTTCAGGTAAATCCCGAACTTTTTGAAAAACGCGAAGTAAAAATTGGTGGAACAGACGGATTGAATACCGAAATACTACAAGGTATTACAGAAAAAGACCGTATTGCAACAAAAGGAGCAATGATGATAAAACTGGCACAAGCCACAGGCAATTTAGATGCACATTCAGGTCATAACCACTAAATAACCAGAAAAATGATAAACAACATAATAAAATTCTCACTGAACAACAAGTACTTTATCTTGTTGTGTGCGGTGGTCTTAATGGTGGTGGGGTTACGAACAGCCAGTAATATGGACGTTGACGTATTTCCCGACCTGACAGCGCCGACTGTTGTGGTAATGACCGATGCACATGGAATGGCTTCGGAAGAGGTGGAGCGTTTGGTAACTTTCCCCATTGAAACAGCCATGAACGGAGCAACCGATGTACGTCGTGTTCGCTCGGCTTCTTCGCAAGGTTTTTCGTTTGTTTGGGTAGAATTTGACTGGGGAACAGATATTTTCAAAGCTCGACAAATTGTGAGCGAGAAATTGATTACAGTCAATACGCAAATGCCATTGGGCGTTGGTCAGCCTACGCTTGCACCACAATCGAGCATTATGGGCGAGATGTTTTTCATTGGCATACACGCCGACAGTACAAGCTTGATGGACATTCGCACCATTGCCGACTGGAACGTGAAACCAATGCTTTTGGCAACCAGCGGTGTGTCGCAAGTGACCATTATTGGCGGCGAATACAAACAATATCAGGTTTTAGCAGATCCGTACAAAATGAAGTATTACGGCGTTTCAATGAACGAACTAGCTGAGGTTTGCAAAGGAATCAGCCAGAATTCTACAGGTGGTGTAGTTCGTCAGTTTGGAAACGAATATGTGGTAAGAGGCATGGCTCGCACTTCGGACATTGATGCATTGGGCAACTCGTATATTAAATCTCAAAACGGAAAACCGGTTCGGATTCGCGATGTTGCTGAAGTAAAAATTGGAAGCGGTGTAAAAATGGGTTACGCTTCGGAAAATGCAAAACCGGCTGTAATTCTTTCTATTTCAAAGCAACCAAACGCAAACACAGTTGATTTAACGAAACGAATTGAAGCCAATTTGGCAACACTACAAAAAACGTTGCCAAATGATGTGAAAATCGATACAAAAATATTCAGACAGGCAGATTTTATCGAGACCTCTGTAAATAACGTGAAAGATGCATTAATTGAAGGTGGCATTTTTGTTATCATTATCCTTTTCCTATTCTTAGGCAGTCTACGTACAACCCTTATTTCGTTGTTGGCAATTCCAATTTCGTTGCTGGGTGCCATTATTGTCATGCATTTATTAGGTTTAAATATCAACACCATGAGCTTAGGAGGTATGGCAATTGCCATTGGTGTGTTGGTTGACGATGCCATTATTGATGTGGAAAATGTATATAAACGGCTACGGCAAAACAACCAAAAACCGATTGAACAAAGACAGTCATCGTTTCATGTGGTGTTCGAAGCTTCAAAAGAAGTAAGAGCTTCCATTATAAATGCTACGCTGATTATTATTGTTGCCTTTATCCCTTTGTTTTTCCTTTCGGGAATGGAAGGACGAATGCTTATTCCACTTGGAATAGCGTTTATCGTTTCGTTGTTTTTGTCATTAATGGTAGCCATGACGCTTACACCTTTATTGTGTAAAATGCTACTAACAGACGAGAAATACCTTGCCAAAAACGAAAAGGACAAATGGTTAACCACCAAACTGATTCATTATTATCAGATTTCGTTGGAATGGGCATTGCACCATAAGAAGTTGTTTGTTTTCTCTTCATTGGGACTATTTCTTGTTTCGTTGATGTTGTATTCTACAATGGGGCGAACGTTTCTACCAGAGTTTAACGAAGGTTCGTTGACTTTGTCGGTAGTTTGTAAGCCGGGAACATCGCTTGAAGAAAGTAACCAATTGGGAAATCTGGTTGAAACCGAACTGCTCTCCATTCCCGAAGTGCTTAGCACTGCACGCCGAACCGGACGTGGCGAATTGGATGAACACTCACAAACTGTAAACAGTGCCGAAGTGGATGTTAGTTTCAAGCTAACGGAAAGGAAAAAAGAAGAATTTATGATTGAGGTGCGCAAAAAGATTGCCGGAATTCCGGGCATTGCAGCCACTGTTGGTCAGCCACTTGGACACCGTATAGACCACATGATTTCAGGAACTCGTGCAAACATTGCCATTAAAGTGTTTGGTACCGATTTGAACAAAATGTTTAGCATTGGAAATGAAATAAAAAGCTCAATAACCGGTATCGAAGGACTGGTTGATGTAAATGTTGACCAACAAGTAGAAATACCACAAATTCAAATTCGCGCCAATCGGGATATGTTGGCACAATATGGAATAACCATAGAGCAATTCAATGAATTTGTAGATATTTCGTTTGGTGGCGAAAAACTCTCCGACATTTACGAGGGACAACGTCGGTTCGACCTTGTGTTGCGCCTGAATAATGATTATACTGGAACAATCGAAGGAATACGCTCGGCACTTATTGACACACACGATGGTAAGAAAATACCATTGGAACAAGTGGCAGAAGTTGTTTCGGTTTCGGGTCCGAGTGGTATTAGTCGTGAAAACGTACAACGTAAAGTGGTCGTATCGGCCAACGTTTCGGGTCGTGATATTCGCAGCGTGGTGCAGGATATTCAGAAAAATGTGGATGAAAAAATCACTTTCCCAGAGGGATATCGAGTTGAATATGGTGGTCAGTTCGAGAGCGAAGCCAAAGCGTCAAGAACCTTGCTGATCACGTCCATACTTGCCATATTCATTATTTTCTTGCTGTTGTATCAGGAATTCAAAAATTTCAAATTGGCAGGAGTTGTTTTACTCAATTTGCCGTTGGCGTTAATTGGTGGTGTATTCGCTATCTTTTTCACTTCGGGTGTAATGAGTATTCCGGCTATTATCGGGTTTATCACGCTCTTTGGTATTGCTACCCGAAACGGAATTTTGTTGATTTCAAACTACGAACGATTGCATCTGTCGGGTGCATCGCTTCATAAAACAGTTGTCAACGGTTCTTCGGACCGATTGAATGCTATTTTAATGACTGCACTTACGGCAGCACTTGCACTTATTCCATTGGCACTCCGTGGCGATTTGTCGGGAAATGAAATTCAAAGTCCTATGGCAAAAGTAATTTTGGGTGGCTTGCTTACCTCTACTTTGCTCAATATATACATTGTGCCAATAGTTTATAGCATTTTATATAATCGTGGAATCATAAACTCAAAAGACAATGATACGACTAATAATTAAGGTGTTTCTTTCTTCGATACTGATTGTTACCATTTAATTTATAAAACATAATAAGATGAACAAAAACTTAAGTATAGGAATTGTTCTTTCCCTTTTTTCCGTATCCATTTTGGCACAAAAAAGTGTAGAAAATGTGATATTTCAAATTGAGAAGAATAATACAACGCTTTTGGCATTGCGGAAAAACACCGATGCCAATAAAATTGAGAATAAAACAGGAATCTACCTTCAAAATCCGGAATTGACTTATAGCTATCTATGGGGCAATCCATCGAGTATTGGAAACCGTACAGATGTCAGCATCAAACAAAGCTTCGATTTCCCGACGGCTTACGCTTATCGGAATCAAATTTCGGACATTAAAAATGAACAGGAGGAACTGGATTTTCTAAAACAACGCAACGCAATTATCTTGCAAACCCGTTTGATATGCAGCAATTTGATTTATCTGAACGCATTAAATTCTGAACTTACCAAAAGACAGGCAAATGCCCAAACCATTGCGAAGTCTTACAAAGCAAAGTTTGATGTTGGCGAGGTAAACATATTGGAATACAATAAATCACAGCTCAATTTGCTAAATATCAATAAAGATATAGAATGGAAAGAAGTGGAGCAAAATGAATTATTGACCAAACTGGCAAGCCTCAACGGTGGTATCTCCATACCTTTTACCGAAGACGTTTTTCAGTTGCAAACCATTCCTGCCGATTTTGAACAATGGTATGTTCAATCCGAACAAAACAATCCGGTTTTGAAATGGATTAAACAAGAAATTACCCTCAGCGAAAAGAATGTGAAGTTGAATACAGCTTTAGGGCTGCCAAAGTTTCAGGCAGGATATATGAGCGAATATATTGTTGGACAACATTTTCAGGGCGCAACCATTGGTCTTTCCATTCCATTGTGGGAAAACAAAAACAGGGTAAAATATGCAAAAGCAAAAACAGAGGCCATGCAAAATATTGAATCAGACAACAAACTGCAATTCTATAATGGGTTGAAAACGTTGCATACAAAAGCCCTGAGTTTACAAAACAATGTAAACGACTACCGAAAGAATTTGCAACAGTTCAACAGTTCCGAATTATTGAAAAAAGCCTTGGATAAAGGAGAAATTTCACTGTATGAATATACCTTAGAGTTATCTGCTTATTACGAAAGCATAAATAAAATTCTAGAACTTGAAAAGGAATTAAATAAAACAGTGGCGGAATTGAATCAATACATATAACCAAGAGTTGAGTGTTAGCTCTTAAAAAAATAGTATTATTAATCGCCCCAAAAGCAAAAAATCCCGTCCTTGCGGATATGTTTATTAAATGAGTAAAGAGTGGTATTGGTTGGTGGGATTGCAATTTTTCTCTTCGGTCAAGACCGCTGTTTCCCAGTGGCAGTGCGCTGATTTTATACATTTAAAGAAGAGGACATATCCGAGAGGACGGGAGTGATAGAAGCTAAGTTTTTGTCGGCCAATACTAAAAAATTGTTCAATGCCGATTTGTAATTTCTGATGGTAGCATCACTGTATCGCTGTATGCGTAAACGCTGCTCAAACTGATTTATAAACGATTGTATATCCATAGCTTGCAATTTTTACAATGATATTGCTAATTACGTAAAATATATTTTTAAGAACTATTTTTAATTAAACAGCCTAATATCAAAACCATACTAAACGAGTTAAAATTTAGTTTACGAAAGTTATAAGTATTTAGTTTACGAAAGTTGTATATTTGGAGTTCGTAAACTATACGTTAGCGGTGAGCGTAATAAAAAAACATCAACCGAAACTTATATTCCAAAAAACTTGCATATTGATAACTTTTGAGTTAACTTTGCGGAATGATTAAACAAAGAAAAATTATTTTTCACAAACACTATTTCACCGACTTCTATTTGGAGCAGACTGAAAAGTTACAGGAAAAAATTGAGTATATTTTCAAAATTTTGAGAACCGTTCAAAATGTTCCCAAGAAATTCCTCGACCACATGACAGGAACTGACGGACTTTATGAAATACGCATTGAATTAGATAGCAATATTTACAGAATATTTTGCTGTTTTGACAAAGGAAACTTAGTCGTTCTCTTTAATGGATTCCAAAAAAAAACTCAAAAAACGCCAAAACAGGAAATTGACATGGCTTTGAAACTGAAAGATGATTATTTTAACTCAAAAAACAAAAAGTGATGAAAAAAGAAAAAGACATTAGAAATGCTAAAAACTTTGACGAGTTATTAGACATAAAATACGGAAAAGTAGGTTCTGAAAAAAGAGATAGCTTTGAAGAAAAAGCTCAATATTTTGTAATCAGTGAAATGCTGAAAGAAGCTCGTAAAGAGGCGCATATGACTCAAGAACAATTGGCAGAAAAAGTAGGAACGAAGAAAAGTTATATTTCTCGACTTGAAAATGGAAAGTGCGACATTCAACTTTCGACACTTTACCGAATTTTTGAATTTGGACTTGGGAAACGAATAAACTTAATGTTCGGATAAAACGCCTAACCGCTTACACCAGTTATCCAATCCACCTGCCCGATCCCGATGCATCGGGGCCAGTCAGACAGTTCACCGCAAGGCAGTGGCGGCCAGCCCCGTCCTTTCGGATATGTTTATTAAATGAGTAAAGAGTGTTTCTGGTTGGTGGGATTTATAATCCCACCTTCTTGTATTATATCCCGAAGCTATCGGGATTGCAATCGGTTACTTTCAACTTTTAATTAAAACAACTATAGTTGCAAAGTAAATATTTAGCAACTATGGATATAAGAAATCGCATTGAAGGAGAAGTTTATTTCGTTTTTTTTATTGTGTTATCGGATTACAAATTACGATAGCTAACGGGAAAGAATACAAAAACTGGGATTGCAATTTTTCCCTTCGGTCAAGACAGTTGGTTCCCAGTGGCAGTGGGCAATTTTATACATTTAAAGAAGCGGACATATCCGAGAGGACGGGATTTGTCGGTAAAACTCATACTGCGTATTTTAAATTAATGAAATTTGATTCTAAACATTGAAATTATATTTAATAATATATAATACGCAACAAATAGACAACATTCAATTGTTTATTATCAATCATTTGATATATTTTTCTAATTTACGTATAAATATATTGTCAATTCTTAAAACATTCGTATATTTGCGTGTTAGCCGTCACTCTAAGAAGCGTACACTAAGCTTGACTTATCGTTAAAATATTAAGGAAAGAAAGAAATGAAAAAAACAACAGTAAAGAAAATAACTCGAGGGATTTTCAAAGACTTTGCAGAAGCATTCAAACAAAGTGAACTTTATGAACTTTATGCAGACCATAAAGATGAATTACTTATTGGTATACGTAATAATTATCTGAATTTATATTACAACTGTGACAGTATTGCTAAAATAGAATACAAAAAACAAGACAAAGAAATTGTTTGCGTAATAGACAAATACTACTTGAATGGTAAGCATTATAGTAGTACGGATAAAGAAAAGCGAGATTTAATAAAGCAAAGTGAAATTTGCAAACAATATGAAGTGATTAAAAAACACAGTAATGCTAAAGCAACTACAGAGAAAAAAGCTCAATCAAAGTTGGTTCTATTAAACAATGAGAATAAAGATTCAAATTGGTTTTGCATTGACGTTGAATATGTTAAACAATTCAATAGTCAAAATGAGAAAAAAGCAGCCGATTTTAATGGCCGATTTGACATTATTGCTCTTTCCAAAAAAAAGCCACACCGAGTTGCCTTGATAGAGTTAAAATATGGTAGTAGTGCAATTGGTGGAAAAAGCGGGATATATAAGCACGTTGAGGATTTTTCCAAATTCTGCGAAAAAGGCTATTTTGAAGGTCATTTGAAACAAGAAATTATTGAAATTGTAAAAAGTCAGAAAGAACTTGGAATATCAGTACCATTTAAGTCGTTCGAAGAGTTTGATATATTAACGCCTGAATTTTTCTTTATTACATTAAATAATAATGCTAAAAAAGAAAATGCAAGCACACCCAAACAAACAATGGCGGGTTACCTTTTCAATGACATGCGTTGGGGCTGTAAAAAATTAACAACTAAAGATTCTGTTGAGAAAATGTTTGGTGATATCACAAAGAAAGACAATAAATTTTTCGCCACATTTTTATTTTCAAAAGCAACGCTTGAAAATATTGGAATTACAGACATAATTGATGGTACATACAATGAAAGAATTTTACCTGTATGAAACTAACAATACATAGAGGAACAAATCAAATTGGAGGTTGCGTAACCGAAATTGAAAGTGGCGGTTACAGGATTTTTATTGACTTTGGCGAGCAGTTGCCAGGAACGGAGATTAAAGAATTGAAACCGATAGATGGATTAACTTGTGGTGATGTTTCAAAAAGTGCATTATTCATAACTCACTATCACGGCGACCATATTGGGAAAATTTGCGATACTGTAGCTGATTTGCCAATATACGTTGGGAAAACGGCACTCGAAATTTTTAATTGTCTCGAAAGCAGATTATCTTATATTCCAGACCCAAACGAGTCAGACAAACATAAAAGAATTGTTGAGCGTATTAAGACAATCAACACTTTTGAGCAATTACAAAAAATAAGAATCGGCGAAATTACCGTTACGCCATTATTTATTGACCATTCCGCTTTTGCTGCTTATATGTTTATTGTCGAGGCCGATAACAAACGAATACTTCACACGGGCGATTTTCGCGGACACGGATTTAGAAGTAAAGGACTTATTCCAACGCTAAAAAGCTATGCCAAAAACATTGATTACATAATTTCGGAAGGTTCAAATATTCAACGTCCAAATGCGACAATCCAAACGGAGCAAGAATTACAAAAAGATTTTGAATTACAATTTAGAAACAACAAATACAACTTTGTTTTAGTTTCTTCTACTAATATTGACAGAATATTCGCATTGTACCACGCCTCAAAAAACGCAAAACGCTGTTTTGTTTGTGACAGTTATCAGACTAATATTTTAAAAATAGTTTCGGAGAATCATAAGCAATTCACTTCATTTTACAATATAGATTATGATCAAAAAACGACGCCTGCTGGCCGATTCTTTGATTTGAAGCGTCAAGGACGAAATCCATTTTCTTTCAATGGAAAGTTAAAATCCTATTTAGACAAATATGGTTTTTGTATGCTTATACGCTCAAACGATTCATTTAAACAACTTATAGATGAATATGCTAAATCAAATGATTCAAAAGTATATTATTCAAAGTGGAACGGATATTTGGATAGTAAGAAACCTGCTTTTAATGAATCGTTATACAATTTTTTGAAGCCTTATGAAATTGAGTATAAGCACACAAGTGGGCATGCTGATTTGGAAACACTAAAGACAGTTTTTGAAACAGTTAAACCCAAAGGTGGCATTATACCTATTCACACAGAAGCACCTGAAAAATTTCAAGAATTATTTCACGAACAAGCAACTATTATTCCTCTTCATGATGGAGATGTATTTGATGTAAAATAAAAACGGATTAATAATGATAAAAAAGAGCGAACGGCTAACAAAGGCTATATGCAATAAGGGTTACAGTGGTAATCCAAGCATTCTGCCCCGCATAAAAATTCGTGTAGGTGGACAGGAAAGTAGCCCGCAATCCCTTACTGCATATAGCCTCGACCGTTAGGTGTAAGTATAGCGAAGAACTAAACAAAACGACTAAATTTAGAAAATTTAAAAAGAAATGAACGAAAAGAAAATACCATATGAACTACTAATCTTTTTGTTTGGTAGTGTATTGACATATTTAACGGTATATTGGGCAGTTCCAAATCTGAGCGAAAAAATAAAGATTATGGAATTAGGAAGTTGGATGATTCTGGCACCAATGACAATCTTTATTCCATTAATAATCATTGGCTTTATCATTCTCAAATCAGAAAACAACGGAACTAAACTATTTGAGAGAATTCGGTTTAAGAGATTATCAAAATCGGATTGGAAATGGGTAGGAATTGGACTTATTGGTATGACAATTTTAAGTGGACTGACGTTCTATTTGACAAATTTATTAAACCTAAATCCCAATCCCCCCTTTTCAAGACAAGTTCACCCTTGGCAAAACGGACACCAATGGATGTTTTTAGTTTGGATTATTTACTGGCCTATAAACATTTTAGGTGAAGGGTTTATTTGGCGAGGCGTTTTACAGCCAAGGCTTGAAAAAATATTTAAGCAAAATGCTTGGATAGTTTGTGCAGTATTTTGGGGAATATTTCATTTTGCATTTGGACTTGGCAACTTAATTGTCCTAATACCTACACTAATTTTTGTTCCCTTTATTACGCAGAAAACAAAAAACACTTGGACAGGAATTATTTTACACGCAACACTTTCGGGACCAGGATTTATAATTTTAGCTCTTGGACTAATGAACAAACAATGATAATAAATAGAATACCAGCAGCTAACACGCGGTACAGCCAATAAGGGTTTCAGTGTTATGCGAAGCTCATCGCCCGCATCAATCTTTCGTCTCGGTTGATAGTAAAGCCGCTCAGAAATCCCTTACTGGCCATGCCGCCAGCCGTTAGCCACAATAATATAAAAAAAAGAAAATGCTCAGAAACCGCAAGAAGAGAATCAGAGATAAATTGCTTAGTGAATTTGGGGACTTAAAAGTTGATTCATTTGATTTTGAATATATAGAAAGCTATTTCCGAAAGAAAGACCATTTTACAGCTTTCCATACTCTATCTGATAAAACCTGTAACGATTTGGATTTTCAGGAATTATTCATGTTTCTCGACCGAACAAATTCAAAAGTGGGACAACAATATCTTTATAATAAGTTAAGAAATATCCCTTTAGACTCAACAGAAAACATCAGGTATGAAAAACTTTTGGATGAATTTACTAATAATTCTGACTTTCGAGTATCTGTTCAAAGTCAATTGACAAAATTGAATGAAAGAGAAGTTTATTATATTGCGTCACTCTTTCAGGATGAAATTTTAAAACCACCTAAATGGTATTTTATTGTTCCGTTGTTGTCTTTCGCAAGTTTGCTTTCCTTTATAATGGCATTCTTTCAGCCAATATTTTTTCTTGTTGTTTTAGGTTTATCCATTATCAACATTGTTATTCACTTCTGGAATAAGAAAAATCTATACAATTATTTTAGTTCTATTCCACAACTGTCGAAACTAAATAGTGTTGCTCAAGAATTATTTAAGAATGATATTTTGAAGGAAATTAATCCGAATTTAATGAAATCTGCAAATATCATTAATAAGATTAACAATCGAATGTCATTCTTCAATTTGGAAGTAGAAATACAAAGCGACCAGCGAATTTTATTTTGGGCAATGTTGGAGCTTGTGAAAATATTATTTCTGATTGAACCTCTATTTTTATTTGGAACTTTAAAGAGTATTGACACAAAAAGAACAGAAATTGAGGATGTATTTCTGTTTGTTGGAGAAATTGATGCTATTGTATCAATTGCATCACTTCGTAAAGGACTGAAAAACTTCTGTACACCGAAAATTATTGAAGGACTAAAAGAGCTTATTGCTAAGGAAGTATATCACCCTTTGATTGAAAATTGTGTCAAGAACAACTTAAAAGTGAACAATAAATCAATTTTACTGACAGGTTCAAATATGTCAGGGAAAACTTCGTTTATCCGTACTATCGGCATAAATGTAATAACTGGATTGACTATAAACACCTGTTTTGCGGAACATTTTTCTATGTCGAGAATGCGTATATTTTCTGCCATAAGAATTAGTGATAATTTAATGAACGATAGAAGTTATTATTTTGAGGAGGTCATAACAATCAAAGAAATGTTAGACAAAAGCAATGACGGTGACTTAAATTTGTTCTTACTCGACGAGATATTTAAGGGAACTAACACTGTTGAGAGAATTTCAGCAGGTAAAGCCGTTTTATCTTCATTGACTAAAGAAAATAATATCGTTTTCGTTTCAACACACGACATTGAATTGGCTGACTTATTAAGGAACGAGTATGATTTATATCATTTTAGTGAGATAGTTGACCATAAAACAGTTGACTTTGACTATAAACTCAAAGAAGGAAAATTAAAAAACAGAAATGCGATTAGAATACTTCAAATAAATGATTATCCTGAAAGCATTATAAATGAAGCAATTGAAATAACAAAAGAACTTGATAAAAATTACTGTGGCTAATCGGCTAGCCAAGACACCTGCCCGATCCCGATGCATCGGGACAGTCAGACAGAGTGGAGTAGGGCGGTGGACGGCGAGCCTTGTTCGTTACCTGCAAGCATAAAAAAAAATCTGCAACGAATAAAAGGCTTAATCGTTGCAGATAACACAACGAAAATATTGAATGCGGAGAATAAAGCGTATATTTGTTGCAAAATTTACAACGAATGAGTAATTACATACATGAAAAAGAAAATTGGCCAACCTTTACTTGGAAAAGTGACGAATTTATTTGTCTACTAAGCGAGACAAGAAATCTTCAAGGTCGTTTAATTGGTAAAATGGAGTCGTTAGGCTTTGATTTGAGGGATGAAGCTTTACTAGAAACATTGACATTGGACGTTCTGAAATCAGCAGAAATTGAAGGAGAACTATTAAACCCAGAACAAGTAAGGTCATCAATTGCAAAAATTCTAGGATTAGAATTTGCGGGGTCAATTGTATCAGACAGAAATGTTGAGGGAATGGTTCAGATGATGATAGATGCAGCACAAAACTGTTTTAAACCATTAACGGCTGAAAGACTTTTTGACTGGCATGCTGCAATGTTCCCTATGGGACGAAGTGGAATATTTAAAATAACAGTAGCTGATTGGCGAACAGACACTACCGGAACAATGCAAGTTGTTTCAGGTGTCGCAGGACGAGAAATAGTGCACTTCCAGGCTCCAGATGCCAGTTTAATTGAAAAAGAAATGAGTCGTTTTCTTGATTGGTATAACGGAGAAGAAAATATTGATTTAGTTATTAAAGCAGCGGTTGCACATCTATGGTTTGTTACGATTCATCCTTTTCAGGATGGCAACGGTCGAATAACAAGAGCATTAACTGACATGTTGTTAGCACAGTCAGATAAAAGCACTCAACGATTTTATAGCATGTCTGCTCAAATAAGAATAGAACGAAAACAGTATTATGAAAAACTTGAAAGCATACAAAAGGGCGACCTTGACATAACCGAATGGATAAAATGGTTTTTAAGTTGCTTGATAAATGCATTAAAATCAACGGACGGAATTTTAAACAAAGTTTTATTTAAAGCCGATTTTTGGAGTAAGCATTCAAAAACAATCATTAACGAAAGGCAAAAGAAAGTATTGAACAAACTATTGGATGGATTTGAAGGAAAATTGACTTCAATGAAATGGGCGAAAATTGCAAAATGCTCAAAAGATTCGGCAATTAGGGACATTAACGATTTAATTCATAAAAAAGTATTGCAGAAGGAAATAGCCGGGGGACGAAGTACAAACTATGAATTGATAAATTGAAATAAATCCCAACAGGTAACACAGGCAACCCCAGCCACCTGCCCGATCCCGATGCATCGGGACAGTCTGACAAGTTGGCTGGTCGGCAGTGGTTGGGTAGCCTTGTTCGTTAGCGGCAAGGCTAATAAAAAAAAGAAAAACGACTGCGACATGGTGAAAATTTAGCGTAGGCAGAAAACGACTGAAAAGAAATATTGATAGAATTTGCTAAAGCCAATATTGATTTTTGAAATATTTTTATCCTGCAGCTAAAGCAGGAGGGAATTGATTTTGGAAGTGCTAAAGCATGAGGTAAAGAAATAAATATAATTGTTTATACATAAGTTATGAGTAAAGATGAGCGGTTCAAGTTGATTACACAAGCAAAATCGAAATTAGAATTGATTAATGATATTCGAGATTCTTTTGAGTATTTCGACTCTGAAGCCAATAACTATTTTTATTGGCTCTATAACGAATAAGGTGGGTAATCAATTTTTCCTTATTCACTGATTTGATTTATTTTGTTCAAATTAGACTCCAGAGGAGTCATCTG
>JAAFGX010000087.1 GCA_010365115.1 Paludibacter sp. | reverse complement strand
ACAGTTTTATATATTATATTATTTGTTGCTACATAATACAAATATAATCGCTACAACCCCGATTGTGCCTCATTTTATAGGTTTAAAATCCGTTTTAGCGGCTTTGTTTCCACATGCGCTAAAGGCTACTGCAGTAAATAAAACTACTGCTGAAATTAAAATTGTTTTTTTCATAACTCTATTTTTAAACTTAAATTAATTGTAAATTCCGTTATGATAAGTTTGATGATTGATCCGCAATTGATGCATGGTGTTGTAATACCCATTCATCATGGTGGTATCACTGCGAAGTGTTGCATTCATCATTCCACCTGTACCCATCATTCCGTTATTGCCCATCATACTGCCTGGTGTGTAATTATTCATCATAAAACCACCTTTATACATTTCTTCGCCAAACATATTGTAATGCATGGTAAACAGCGAGTCATTTTTATGGTATAGTTTGTCATACTTCATGCAATATACATTGTTATGTTTCACTTTCACCGTATCGTAATACATTTTGAGTGTATCGCTATACGCTTTGGAAAGATTCAGTGCACTTTTTGAATAGCTTATTTCCGTATTGATAGCATTGAGATCCACTTTTCCACTGTTGTGGCTTGTACTGCAACCAACTAAACCAATCACCAAACTTACAATGATGATTCCTAAACCGAGATTTTGTTTTTTCATTTTGTTTTTATGAATAAATAATGATAAAATGATAAAATAATAATATGAAATAAACGTTGATTTCCAACCTATTATTCAACAACCAACATTTTGTTCGTTTTTGAGTAAGAGTCACTATTACTTGTTTTTATATTTACACGATAGAAATAAATACCTGTTTTTACCATCTGTCCTGAGTTTGAAATTAAATTCCAAGTTATGTTATCGGCAGATTTTTGGGAGAAAGCCCAAATTTTTCGACCGGTGGTATCAAAAATTTCAACAGTAGTACTCAAAATAGTTTCAGGTCTGTCGTGATTCACAATAATATTAGTTATTCCAGTAGTTTTAACCGGGTTCGGATAGTTAGATACACTGAAAATTTTAGGAGTTAAGCCTTTCACAACTTCAAAATCAATTGTATTTGTTGTAGAATTATTCAACAAATCCCAAGACTTGAAAGACAAAGTGTGTTTACCGTCTTTCATTTCTGGTAACTTGAAATTTACTGTACCCTCGGTGTAACTATTGGTTTTTGCCTGATAATAATCATTTATAATATAAGACTGTAACGGGTCTTTATCTAAAGTCAACATTAAATCGTGTCCAATACCACTCCCAACCGTATTAATTCCGTTGTTATCCGAAAGGTTTGAGATAAATAAAGGAGTTTCGTTTACTTTGTCGCCTGAAATGAAGTTGGACGAATTTAAAAAAAGTTCAACGTTTGGCCCTTCAGTATCAGACAGAGCGGTTTTATTGGTACCACCGATTATAAAATTCTCAAAATAACCCTGAGCTTCGTAATCGTTAATATCGTCCTGCGCATAATAATTTATTCTACCCGAGCCAAAATTATATCTAATATCTTTTGGTATCATAAAGAGAACATTAAAAGCTCCACCAGTTACAGCTACATCGCCGGAAAATAAGGTATTCGGACGATCAGAAAAAGTGATTGTTCCATCATTGTGATTGTTAAGTGAAGTGATACGTTGTACTTTATCGTAAACAACCACGTGAACAGTACCATTAAAATTATCAATTTTATTACCGCCATCATCAACAATTGCACCCTGAATGGTAGCAACAGATAAGGCTCGCAAGGTATCAGAACCTAATGTTTCACTTTCGTTTATTTTTGTTGTAATTACTTTGTATTTTGTGGGGTAATTGAGCCTTAAAGCCGGGTCACCCAAATAAATGTAGGAAAGTTTGTTGATCTCGGTACCAATAGAATTCTTTGCATAGACAATTACATCACCCACCCGCATATGTTCTCCATTTCGCTTCCTGAACAAATTATCACAAAATAATTTATTCAGCACAAAGTTTTGAGAAGCGTATACGGGGCGAGCTGCGGAGAAACTCGCAATTCCAGCACCAACAGGATTCAAAACCACTTCTTCACCAGCCGAGAAAGCTTGCCCATCAAAAATATTAAAATCACAGGTGGGAGCCACCCAGATTGGTAAATGTTTATTTGAAAAAGATTTCACATCATTTATCGATAAAATGTTTTCATTTGTCCAACCGTTTGGACCACCATGACCGGTATAATTAATCATAAAAGCACCTGAACGAATTAAATTCTGGAAGCGGCTTTTTGCCAACGGATAACTTTCTCCACTGGCAGTAATTTCTTGTTTATAAGCGTCTAAATATATTTTAGTTAACTGGTAGACCGGAAACTTTTTGCCAACTGAAGAAGCAACCGTATCAGTCTGTGTAGAGTGTAATGAACCATCACCATCATCCGCCAAAAAGCAAAGCTGATTTTTCCAATAACCTTTATCTTTATTATCCATATATCCGGTTATCTTATTTACAACATCGGTAGCCTGTTGAGCTGAAGAAACCGAAAGCCGTCCAACTCCAACATCCATTAAACCTGCCGGCACGTTTGCTCCTTCGTTATCATCTAATAACGTGAAGTAATCATCCGTAACGTAGGACAATGTTGTTACCAATGAATTTTCAGTTTGATAGGTCAGAATTGAATTATCGCCGGAATTAGACAGAATCTTTCTGTTGTCAAATGAGCCTTTTCCGAACAGCAACAGATACTTGGGTAAATCGGCTGTAACCCCCGAATTTAAAGCTCTATCATAAAGCATTTTTAATACCCAGCGATAAGCAGTAGCATCAGGTGTGCCGGAAGAAAACTCGTTATAAACCTGATCTGTAGTTACCACCGATACAGTCAAATTATCTTTTTCGCGGTGGGCTTTGGCCAATGTCTCTGACTGTGATAAGAAATTTGGATGAGTGAGGATAACCATATCGGCCTGGTTAATACTATGTAGGTTCTGATTTGGAACAACACCTACAATTTCAGGTTTTGGAAAAGCCGATGATGCTGTTGGATCAATGGCTATATAGCTTACTAAGTTATTACTTGAATCAACAAAAGTAAGTTTCCCATTCTCCATTTGAGTAGGTATAGAGCTTATATTTTGTTGGTCAGATATATCCCAAATTTGAACATTGGCATTGGCATCGCTCAACAGATATTTGCTGTAAGCCGACTTACCTAAATAATCAATATTCTGGAACTGCATAGCCGAACCGCTCATTTTAAGCTGGCGACGGACGTTAACCTCTAAATAGTTTAAATAGCCAGTAGAAACTGCACCTGATTTATTATATGATATACCAAAATTATATGTATCGGAAGCAGAACTATATGAAAATATTGCTGAAGATCCAATGCCATTTGTGTAATTATCACCTTGATATCTTGCTGAAACTGAAAGTATTTTAGCTTGTGCTCCATTTAATGTGAGTGAAAAACTTGTTGATACAGATGAAGAAGCAGCTACATCCAGACGAGTAATAACCGGGCTTGTCAAAATCGGATTTAGAAAACTAAAAGGCAGATTGTATGAAGTTATGTCATTAAATGTTTCACCATAAAACTCTTTCCCCGATTGAGATAAATTAGTTAATTCTTTTTCATGCACCTGATAATCGGTGAATTCCTGAACCTGATTGATTGTTGCTGCTGTTGGCAATATAATTGTTTTATCTGTAATTCTTTTCCCCACTCCGGCATCTGATGTTACAAAATAATATCCATATTTTGAGTATGAATTAATGGCATGTGTAAACAGGGCTTTTGGCTTATCATATATCCATTTGGTTACTCCCTGACCATAAAACAGAATATAATCACTTGCATTAAAAACTCCATCAGCACCTTTATTCATGTAAATTGCCAATTCGGGTAAATCATCTATTTTGGGTGACGTAAAACTTTGGTCTAACAGCGCACCACCGTATCCAAAAACCCGTACATTATTCGGACTAATACCCATTGAAACTAAATCCTCGTAGGTTAGTTTATAAACTCCTGAGTTTTCAATTTTCACTTTTACAAATTTGCCCTGAGCTAACACCGAAGATGCCTCATAGGTTCGTCGTGTTACGGTAGCAGCTTTTTGGGGTTTTGGAAGTTTTTTAATTATTAAGTTAAAAGATTGAAGTTTGACAATTTTACCCTGTTGGTTTATAAATGGTAAAATACGAATATCCAAAAAGTTTGCTCCGCGTTCGGTGAGAATATCTGTAAGTATTTGGAGATTATTTGAAATAAAATTAGTGCCATTTACCAACATTGATTCTTCAATGGACAAAGATGTATAATCTTCGTTTGCTACTTCAACCTGATATGAAAATGCCTGATCGCAGCTGATTCGTTTGTTGAAATACGGCAAACGGTTATCGGTAGGATATTGAGCTCCATCAAATGAAATTACGTTCACAGAACTTGAATCAGCATACCATTTTTCAACGCCTTTCCAATTAATTTGATGTGACGATATTTCTTCCGTTTGAGCAGAAGCACCAAATATATTAAGGAAAATAAATGCTAATAAAGCAACTTTATAGTTCATATTTGAGATATATTGATTAATCAATAAATGACATATGTTCGCTAGTCTTATTGAAAAACGATAGAGAAAAGTGAGTTTTGTTTTATTTAGCAAGGTGGGTTTTTACATCCACCCTGCCTGAAACAATGAATTTATCATTCAGTTATTTGTACTTGCAGCATCCCGGCAAAGCATTGTAAACCTTCTCCGTTGCTTTAAATTTCGGGGTGTCATGTCCAACGGCGGCAATAGCTTTTTGAACATCGTCACTTTTCACTTTAGAAGGATTATAAACCAAAGTAAGCATTTTAGTTTTATCGTTCCATATTGCTTTGCTTACACCATCCACTTTTGCGGCTTTTTCAATACGGGCTTTACAGCTTTCGCAATTACCTGCAACTTTGATGGTTTCGGTTTTAGTTGCAGCCATTTTAGAATGATCATGCACTTGTGCAAAAGAAGTTGCACTAAAGATTACAGCCAATACGACTGCTAAAAAGAATTTTTGAGTTTTCATTTTGTTTGAAGTTTATGATGACCCTAAACCCCTAAAGGGGCTTAAAATCTTGATTTTAATAAATATTTTATGAATAGAGATAAGCAAAAGAAGATGTTTCAATCATGAAACATTCCTGTACACACTCTTAAAGTCCCCTTTAGGGGATTTATGGGCAGGTCAAATCAGAAATACACAAATGTCGGGGAGACTTACAGCACTGGCAATATAGTTACCCGGTGGCTGGACATTTGTGTTTACAGAGGAAATGGTATTGAAAAACTTTATTCCAATGCTAGATGGAATATAGAAAACCTGCAACAATTGTTTTACAGGTCGATTTAATTGTAAACTAGAAGGGTTATAATTACTGTCAACTGTATACACTGCTATTTCGTCCTTGCAACAACTTTCGGCTTCGAAACTAATTTCGGTTGGATTTGATTCATCTTCCGAGCACATGCCACAACCGGCTTTTTCGTGTGTGAATGAAAGTTTTACATCAGACACTTCTCCACCACATAAATGTGTTGCCAACGAAAGATGCATCCCCGAAAGGAGAATCACCGCAGCAAATAATATAGAGAATAGTTTTTTCATTTTAATATATCAACGCTAAATTGCGTAAAATGTTTTACAAATGTAGAATAAAAAGTGATTCATCAGAAAAAGTGATAGTTAAAGATTGTCAAGATGACTTTTCGAGTTTTGTAAATTTGCTGATTTGTTTTTTTTGAATAAGGTAATTGTCTCCAATACCAAAAAACTCTACCGAACCGGCTGACTTATATTACCGGCAAACCGGAACGATAGGTTTTTAAATTATGCAGCTATGCTTTTGCATACTGCTGCACACTTGTGACAAGAAGCAGCACAATCTTTGCAACAAGACATGTGATGGTGTTTTTCACACTCTTTGGCACAATCTTCACAAGCTTCTGCACATTTTGCCGCTGCTTTTACAGCCGAATCACCACCTATTTTACAAGCATCTGCACATTTGCGACATACTTCAACGCAAGCTAAACATAACTTAGCACATAATTCGTTTCCTACTTTTTTACATTCTACCGCGCAAGTGTCACACTCTTTTGCACATTGAAGGCAAGAATTGACACAACTTTCTAATTTTTCTTTATTCATGATATAATAATTTGATTATTTTCCTTCAGTTCCGCTGTTGTCCGGTTCTTCAGTTTCGCTGTTGCCCGTTATTTTGTTCTAAATTATTAATTGGTTGATATTAATGTACTGAATAACAGCATCAACTATTATGATGCAATAATATGGACATAAGAAATCTCTTCAGCAAAAAGAGAATATTCTTCTGCTAAATGAAATTCAATGACGATAAAATCAAATAATGAAAACGCAAATTTTGGGCAAGCTTACATCGTTAGTAGCAAAGTAGTCAGGTGGTTTTACATTTGTGTAAACCTGAAATGTAGGTGTTGTTGAATAAGATAACTGATGAACAGGAATTAAAAATAACTGATCTATTTGTTTGAGAATCTTTTCTATTTGCAAGGAAGAAGGGCTGTCGTAATTATCAACTGCAAAGAATGAAACTTCATTTCGGCAACAGTTTGAAGATAACCCATCGTGAATAGGGCAAGTTTGTTCATCTTCTGCCATACCGCAAGTTGCTTTCTCTCCGGAAAATGAGATTTTTATATCTGCAACTTTACCACCGCAATAATGATTTGCAACCGAAAAATGCATTCCCGAAAGGAGAATGAACGAAACTAATAATATGGAGAGAATATTCTTCATTTAATGAGGTAACTATTTCAGTTAAAAAAGAGTATATATTAATGAGGCTCTATTCTAAAACGTGGTTGATAGTTTGTGTATTCTAAAAAAGCACTTTAGCGTTCATTATTAATATCAATAGAACGCGGATTTAGCGGATTTAGCGGATTAAAAACGGATAAGTAATATACTTCGTAAATTGTACTTTCATCGTTTGTAACTATTCATAAATACTTTTCGTTTATATTCTGCTTGCTTTCCAAAATTTAGGAGCAACCCAAGCTCAATATTCGTTGCTTTCAGGTAATTAATCAACTGGCATTCGTGTTCTTCTGAAATTCCCGACAGCTGTCAGATTTAAAATGAACTGAATCAAAGACATATGATTAATTTAATTCGCCCTAATCTGATTAACATAATAGTGGTTTTTAATCATTCCGACTTGTCGGAATAAAAATCCGTTTTTAATCCGCTAAATCAGCGCAAATCAGCGTTCTATTCTCTTCTCTTTTTGCTTTTTCACAACAAACAGTCTCGAAACCTAATAATAAACTTTCAACCGTATCTTAGAAAAGAGCCATTAATGATTATCTGTTTTATTTCCAAATTCTGCGAGAATATTCTTTTGTTCTTCCGTGGAAATAAATTCGAATGTTTTAGTATTGCGCAAAATTATAGGTTACCAACCTTAGGTATGTTACATAATTCCAAAAATAAGTTGTATAAATCACACATTCTCAAATTAAAACCTTTTTGTGCATGAGGTCTTGGTGTTTCATATAATATATACCTTAATAAAGGTATACTAAATACCCCCGTTCCCCGTAGCGTACCAATTTGCTGCCCGCAGTTCGGCATAGCGTCCCGCTATGTCGAAGCTAAAAGGAAAGCTCTTGCTTTCCACATTATATTATCAAATATTCAATATATTTATGTGGTTAAAAAACACAAATACAATCCTTTTGGTTTAATTGTGAATACGGATACCAAAAAAAAGGCATAATCTCATATGTCTTTTTCTTCTTTTATTCAATATGCAAGGCTGGAGCCTTGCTTTTAGCTTCGACATAGCGGGACGCTATGCCGAACAACAGCGCCAACCTACGCTACGGCGAACTGGGGTGCAATCCTTTCGATATTTTGTTCAGTAAGGTTTGCAATTCCATTTTGAGTTTTTTCATTGGTTAAAGCACGTTGATTAGCAATTAATTATCAGCAATTTTGTTTAGTTTGATTGCATTAAACAATTCGATATTTGTATTTGTTTTCAATCTTGTATTTCTATAATTTTCTTCAGTCAATATGTCTTTCATTTCTTTCAATTGATTTATATCATTTCCAACTAATTCAACTAATTCGTAAAGTTTGTAAAGCTCAACTCCATTTTTTGAATAGATATTCAATAATCTATTTGTTTCATGTATTTTATCATATAGCTTGAGTTGACTAACATTTTGGACTTTATCTAATTCAATAATTGAATTGAACACCCATTTTATTATTTCGATATAATCTCTAGTATGATAAACAGATTCACCCATTCTGCAATTATGTGTGTGAACATCAAGTCCATCATCAATAATTTCTAATTCAGGTCTGTATCCACTCCAATTATAAGGCAATCTTACAATTGGAGAAACTTTCCAATTTTTATTGGTTAATTCCACAAGCTTTCCTTCTGTGTAAATTTTCATCTCTTTAACACCATTCCCATTTTGTGAACTGATTTCAACAATCTCAATTATATATCTGTATTCAGGCAGTCTAAATGTTTCATCAAAATCTACTGCTTTTATGTGAACCTCCTTGATAAATGTATTTACTCCGTATTTTGTTTCCATGTTATGAGTATTAGTTTAATGTATTGTATCTATTGTTCCAATTTTGAAATATAATTTCCACTTTGGGAAAATTAAAAAGAGCTTTTATTCTTTCTAAATGTTTGGCATTTAATTTATTACGTATGTTTTCCTTCAAGGTTCTCGCTATTTTATAATTAATCATCAATTGTCGTTAATTGGCAAAGGAAGCACAAAAACCGTATGATTTACAAGCCTTTTATCAAAAAACTAAAATATTGAATATAAACAATGTCTTCTTTTTTTTCGGCTCGCTGCTAACGGATAGGGCTAGCCGCCAGCTGCCCACGAGCCACACTGTCTGACTGCGGAACGCTGTCGGGCAGGTGGCTTGGCTAACCTATGTAGGGTTTAGGTGTTTATTAAATCAAAGTTATTTAAATGCCTGTTGAAAGGCGTTTCTTATATTAATTTTTAAAAATGAAAAAAATGAAAGACAAAATAAATAAGATATTAGATAAGATTGCTTATTTCGATTATACTCAAGGCTATGTATTCGTTTTAGATATTATAATCACTATTTTAATTATTTCTCTTATCTCTCCATTTCTTTAACGGGGAAATGACTGAAAACAAAAGAATATGTATAGTCGAGATAATAAATATTGTCTTAGTAAAATAAAAGAAGTCTCGGTTGGTCATATACGCAAAGATTAAAATGATTGAAATCCAAATGATAGAAACGAAAGTTGTTAAAGCAAAAGTGCCTATTAAGTTATTTTCTTCTAGTCTATTTGAGGATTTTATAAATATCATACTAGCAATCATATTTATGAAAAAATAGCAAACTGTCAAACAGAAACTTAATATAATTGGTATGTGTATTTCGTTTGATAACATAAATTGTCTGTACAAAACAAATTCAGACAGATACATAAACGGTAAAATAAAAGCAATTGAAATTAATAATGCTTTAATAGAATCATGAAACTTATTAAATTCCTCAATTATGTCCATAGTTTATATTTCTTTTTTTTTTATTACACTTAACCCTAACGGATAGGGCTAGCCGCCACCGCCCACGAGCCACACTGTCTGACAAGCGGAACGCTGTCGGGCAGGTGGCTTGGCTAACCTATGTTAGGTTCTTGTTCCTTTTAGTCATTAATGCATTATCTGAAATTAATCGTTCATCAAAAACAAGCAAAAACTTCTTCTGTTTTTTGACAACAAATCATATTGACAACTGACGCTTCTGATAACAGACTACCATGAAAAATTTTAGGCTCACGTGATTTATCAATAAAGTCATCTGTATTGACAGTGTAAAAAACAAAGTTGTAATTGTCTGTTTGTAATTTCGTTTGATTTATTTTATCACAAACTAAATACATTGTTTCCCAAACTGCACAGTCTTTAAACTCATTTTTTTTATTTGCTGGTGGTCTTCTATAGCTAACACGATCTAGGGCTTTGTTTGCTATGTCGTTTGTTTCTATGAAAATTGTTTTTAAAATGATACTCTCAGCGAGGGAAATTAAATCCTCAGTTAAATTTTTATCAAATATTGATTCTGAGTCATATGCTGTGGTGTTAATCTCATTAATAGTTTCAATACTATCTTTGTGATATTTACTAGTGAGTTTTAAGTCATTTTTAAATCTATCTATAACTATTGCTTCATTATCATTCCATTCTTTAATCGTCAACGTAGAAGCTATTGAATATATTTCATCTCTTTGAATAAGCTTGTTGATAGAATTGAGATTTTTATATGAATTTACATTACCACCTCTATAAAGAAATCTAATAATCTCTAGTAAAGAACAGGTGTCCCAAAAAATAATGTGTTTTTTATTTGGGCTATAAATGTCTACAACAAAGTTCTCAATAGAACTAATTGTACAACTAGTTATTTTGCTCATAATGTACTAAAAGGTCTAGTGAATACTCATATTCTAATCCTAACTTGTGGGCCATATCTTCAGACCAACCATTTTCTTGAAACCAATCAATTAATTCAGATACGCCAAGTTCTATATTGTTTCTAAAAACAATAAAAACAAAATCACACCATCTATTAAAATCCAATGGGTGAGTATTTCCTGTACTTTTATTTGCTCCATGTGAAAAAGCAACAAGAGCTTTTAGAGCATCTTCGCCAATTGTTTCAATGATTTGTTTCTCAGCTTTTGAAAGAATAATACTAGCGTTGAATTTCTGTTTAAGGTTCAAAATGAACTTATTAAAAAACTCTTTTAAAATATAATTGTATTCATCGTAGTCTAATGAATTGTCTATTAAGGGTATAATATTAAATACCTCCAAATATCCGTTAAAATTCCACATCCAAAGTGCACCTTTTATGTTTTTTTTATTCAAAGTATATTCTGGTGATTCTAAACAAGTTATAATCTTCTGTTCACTAAATGAATTTTTTTTATAGTTATCGATAAAGTCTTGTCGTACTTTCCAGTCTGTCTGGGTGACTAGTTGGTTAAGTTCATCTACAAAACCCTGATAATTTTCATTATCTAAATGTATTTCTAAACTTTGATATGTCTTCATATTTATTTATTTATTTATTTTTCCATATTTATTTAATAACGTCTATGTTTCTAAATGAGTCCTCTTTTTTTTTGGAATGGAACCTAACATCTATATAACCACCATAGAATGGTACAATGCATGCCAATATGGGTGGCTTACTACAGTTTTAGTGGTTCTTTTTTGTTTTTAATAGCTGCAAATATAATACTAATATTTCACAAATTATCAAAAGGACTAGCTATGTTTTGTAAACTTTTTTCAGTAACATGTGTATATATTTCAGTTGTTTTGCTGCTTCTATGCCCAAGTAGTTATTGAATGTAGCGGAGGTCGGTTCTGGCTTCTAATAAATGGGTGGCATACGAATGTCTTAGCCAGTGTAAAGAAACAGGTTTTTTGAAACAGGTTTTTTCAAGTGCTTGCTTTAACACATTCTGTAGGCTATTTTCACTGTATCCCCCCCGCTGGCGCGGATTTGTAATTCGTGCCAAATCAAAGTTTTTAGAAACAGCTAATTAGAACAGCTATGTATGGCACAGGTCACAGACCTGCGCCAGCTTGTGATGTTATGTATTACTTTTTCTTCTTCTTTTCTTTGCTAAATAAGTCTGCCGTGTACTTTTCGTATAGCTCAAATAAGTAAACCATTCTGTTTGCTTCGCTTGTAAAAGGCTGCGCGCGGTAAGCCAAATCAACTGCTTTGTCTAATTCGTTGTGTGCTTTAACCAATGCTGGTGGCATACTTAATATATTATACAAATCTGCTAATGAACTGTTAGGAAATTCAGCTCTTGTATCCAACATTTTTTGTGCTTTTTCTTCAATCAATAAAATTTGTTTGTCCGTTGGGTTTTCTGGCCATGGATAATTGTTATAAACTAAATCATTGGAATAACGATAATCGCTTTTTATTCTACCACAAACGTGCTTCACCCAAGTCATTTGCATTGTAGACATTAGTACACCAAAATGATAAAGTTTAGCACCTTCAATAAATAGGCAACTATCACTTGCAATCGAATTTTCATCAAAAAAACCTAAAGGTATATATTTTCTATTTTCCGAAGAATGTCGAGGAATTAAAATATAATCACTTATTGGTTGTCTGTTTTCACCAAATAATGTTGGAAAAGCTGCCAGTTTCTGAGTCGCTTGTCTATTACTTTCAGCTCTTAGTTTTCTAACGTTTTCAATTCGTTTCGTAACAAGCGTTACTTCTTTCAAGTCGGTTGGATTTGCATTTTTAAGCCATAAACACCAACGTTTATGACCATTTAAAAACTCGTGAGCAGAAATAAGAGGTTTAAAAAACTTTTCTGATTTAGGTTCTATTTCTATAAATTCGTTTTTTTGCTCATCTGTGAAAAGAAAATTTCCACCATCGTTAGGCATACTACCAAATGAAATTTCAGGAACATTACAAATTGGTTTTGTTCTTGCAACTAAACCAAAATCTTTCCCCTCTAATAAGTAAGGGTTGATATTTTTCGCTTTAACTTCATGGGGTTCTCCTTTTATATTCTCATATTCAAAAATAGATTTGCTGTTGGTATCGTAATTGGCAAATCCAATAATAACGACATGGACGGCTGCATTTCCTTTAGCTTCGTTTTTCCAACTAAAAGTTTGGTGTGCAAAATGAATTTTGATTTTGTATTGATTAAAAAGGATATTCCAAAGTATTCCTACTTGTTCTCCTTGTGAAATTGAATTTGTTGATACAAAAGCAACTTTAGTTTTTGTGTTTTGTATAAGTTGAGCTGCTTTTAAATACCACGCAGTTACATAATCGAGAACGCCAGTACCTTTGTAGCCCGTAAAAACCTTTTCCATATCTGCTTTTTGTTCCGCATTCTGATTTGATTTGCCTAAAAACGGCGGATTACCTAATATGTAGTCAAATGAATTTTTAATCTGAATACTTTCATTGGTCGTTATTCGTTCATCAATTATTGTCAGGTTATTTGTTTTGATATTTACAGTTGTATATTCAGGTGTTGGCTCATTAAGTCTAATAACCGTATTGTTGGCTGTAATATTAATTGATTCATTCTTAATCAAATCTTTCCAATCAATCTGCAATGCATTTCCATGAACAATTTTAGCGGACTTTTTCAACGGTAAGCGCACAAAGTATTGTCCAAACTCATTGCTTATTTGCATATTCATTTGGTGGTCGATAAGCCACATGGCTACTTCTGCAATTCGGGCAGGAAATTCTTCGTATTCGATGCCGTTCATCATATCCACATCGAGCCACATAATTTCGCTAATGTCCAACACTTGTTGTCCGTGTTTATAAAGTGTACGCAGGATTTCTAACTCCAACAAACGTAACTCCCGGTATGTGATAACCAAAAAATTTCCGCAACCGCACGCAGGGTCGAGAAATTTTAGCGTGCTTAGTTTTTTATGAAATTCGGGAAGTTTGTTTTTGTTATCTTTAATGTTTTCAAATTCCCGCCAAAGGTCGTCGAGGAAAAGCGGTTTGATAAGTTTTAAAATGTTGGTTTCGCTCGTATAGTGCGCTCCTAAGTTTCGGCGTTCTTGTGGATTCATTACGCTTTGGAACATAGAACCAAAAATGGCGGGAGAAATTTTACTCCAGTCGATATAACAACAGTTTAATAATGCCTGACGCATTTTGCGGTCGAAACTTGCCGAGGGCAATATTTCTTCAAACAGTTTTCCGTTTACATACGGAAATTCGGCAAGTTGTTCGTCAAGATTTTTGAAGCGGTTTTGTTTGGAGGTGTTGAGAATTTGAAAGAGTTCTTGAAGTCTAGCTGCCAAATCGCTTCCGTCTTCATTCGTTCGCTGTTCTATGTAGTCTTGAAATTGTTGTTTGTTGAAAATGGTTGTGTCTTCGGCAAACAATATAAACAGAATGCGCACTAAATACACTTCTAAAGGGTGTCCTGTGTAGCCGATTTCTTTTAAACGGTCGTGAAGATTTCCCATCAATTCCGCTGCTTTAATGTTGGCTGGGTCTTGTTCTTTGTAAACGTTTTTCTGATAGCCAAGAATGTAGCCAAAATGCTGAACGTTGTTTACTAATTCGTTAAGTTTGAATTGTATGGTTTTGTTTTCTTCGAGGTCGTAAAGTCTGAATATCTCAAAGTCACAAATTAGAATGTATTTCGGTAATTCGTGTTGTTTTAGTCCGTGTGTATAGTCAATGGCTTGTTGATATGCTTTGTCGAGGTTTTTCCCCCGACTTTTCATTTCAATTAAAATCGTTCCTTTCCAAAGTAAGTCGATATAACCATTACTTTCTTCAAGTTTTTTTACTTTATGTTCAAAAGTCGAAACTCGTTTTCTGGTGATTCCAAACACCTCAAAGAACTCAATTAAAAATGGTTTTGCGTCTGCTTCTTCATTTAAAGTGTCAGCCCATTCTTTTGAGAAATGTAATGCTCTATCTTTAATTTCGTTCCAACTTAATGCCATAGTTTTTTTTATTATTTTTTCAGACTCTATTACCCTTGCTTGCGCAGCTCTGCGACCTGCGCCATACGATTTTATTCTTAGTGGCAGGGTTTACAAATTCGCGCCAGCTGGCGAGGTGGCTTGTCCCGCCAGTCTCTCTAATTTTTTTTGCAAATATACCATTTTTTCACACCGTTACAAAAAAAACTCACCACCCATTTGCTTGTCTCTCATTCGCAGGGTAGTGAGGGTTTTTTGTTTAGTGCAATTACACCTTTATTCCAATGGCTTCCAGTGCCTGATTGTCCTGCAAAAGGACTTTGGCGTATTGGATGTATTCGGAGTAAAGTGGGTAAAGTTCATCGAACGCCTTATCGCGTGAGTCGGTGGCAGTTTGGGCTTCGGCGGTTTCTTTTCGCTGGCTCACTTTAAGTGCTTGTAATTCGGCAATAGCTAGTTTTTGTGCCGAAATGGCCGCAGCATTTATGTTGATAGCTGCCGCTTTGGTTAGCAATTCAGGACTAGCTTCTAGTTGGGCATAAAAATTAGTAACCATTTCGTACCACTGTGCATAGGTTCTGGGTTTTGCCTTATCGAGCATCAAAATTGATTGTGCGTGAATGTTTCCTTTGAAAAGAATTTTCATCAATTCACGATTTTTGGTGAAAGCCGCATCAATTTCGGAGCGTTTGGTATCAAACTTTTGAGATTCCGAAAATTGTTCGGCATACTCTTTTGTTTGCATCTGTTGCAAGGTTTCAAGGTGTACAACCTTGTCTTTCATTGCGTCAATTTTTTCAGCCGAATATCCTACTGTTTGCATTACGCCGAAAATTTCGGGCAAAGTAGCATTCGCAAAAGTCAGTTTCATTTTCGATACCCATTGAGCTGTTGTTACATGGGTACTTGGTTGAGATTTCTTAGGTTCTGTTGGCAAATTTTCTGTTGTTTCCATACGATAAATGATTTTTTTAAATTTAATATTTAGTTTATTTGAGAGAACACATATTCTGTCGGGTCAGTTATTTCGTTCGTCCGGCTTCAGAAATGAAACATCCTTACTGCAACTCCATTTCCGATGACTGCAACTCCATTTCTGATGGCTGCAACTCCATTTCCAATGGCTGCAACTCCATTTCCAATGGCTGCAACTCCATTTCCGATGGCTGCAACTCCATTTCCGATTGCTGCAACTCCATTTCCGATGGCTGCAACTCCATTTCCGATGGCTGCAACTCCATTTCTGATGGCTGCAACTCCATTTCCGATGGCTGCAACTCCATTTCCGAAGGCTGCAACTCCATTTCCGATGGCTGCAACTCCATTTCCGATGGCTGCAACTCCATTTCTGACTATCCCTTTCTCTGAATCCGGCTCAATTCTTTCTTGGTGGATTCGTTACGCATAACACCCGAAGCGATTACAATTTACTTTGTTAACGGCGGTAAAAATAGATGTTATTTTTCACATAACAATAGTTTAAATGTGTTTTTTTTTAAGAAAAGTTTACAACATATCAGATTTGATAATCCGACATATTGCTGTTGGGCGTATAAAACAAACACAACTTATTTTCTGCTATTAAAAATCAAGCTCTATGGATATGTTTTTTTTGGGGAATTAATTTCTTACATTCTAAAGTTTAAATCGTTGAACCAAATTTAAGGTTAATTGTTTATAAATGATAAATCAACAAATATGGTAAATAAACAGAGGACTATTGAAAAAATCCTTGAACCACCTGCACCACATTGGGTAGGTGATGCGTTCAGGGTGCATAATTTTTTTCCGGGAAACGGTTTGATGACATTACAACGAATGAGCCCATTTTTCTTAATGGATTATGGTGCAAAAATAGAATTTCCAGCAACTGAAACTCCAAGAGGAGTTGGTGTGCATCCCCATCGCGGATTCGAAACTGTAACCATAGCTTACCATGGTAAAGTAGCGCATCACGATAGTGCAGGGCATGCAGGAGTAATAGGAGAGGGGGATGTACAATGGATGACAGCTGCATCGGGTGTTTTACACAAAGAATATCATGAAAAAGAATGGAGCAAAAAAGGTGGAATGTTTCAAATGGTACAACTATGGGTGAATCTTCCTGCAAAGTTCAAAATGAGTCCACCAAAATATCAGTCATTAGAACGGAAACAATTTGGAAAATATCTATTGCCTAATGATGGTGGTGAAGTGGAGGTGATTGCCGGAAAATACAACGAAGTGGTTGGTCCTGCATTCTCATTCACCCCTGTAGAAATGTATAATATTCGGTTCAACAGCGGGGGAAAAGCTGATTTTAGTTTACCCCAAAGTTATAATACTGGCTGTGTAATTATCGAAGGTACGGTAAAAATAAATAATCAACCTATTGACACTGATCATTTTGTTCTTTTCAAAAATGATGGTACTAATTTTACGATGGAGGCTTCGGAAAATGCAATCGTACTTTTGCTAAGCGGTGAACCTATTAATGAACCAATTGTGCCTTACGGACCTTTTGTGATGAATACCAAAGAAGAAATAATGCAAGCTTATGACGATTTAAACAAAGGCAAATTCGGATATTTAGAAGATTGAATTAGTTTTTAGCAGGCAGATAGTCTCCATAAATTCAGAAAAAAATAAAAACAATATAAAACGAGTCAAAACTCGCATAAATAAATTATTTTGAAGTATTCATAGATTTTCAATTTAATAGAAAAATATCAATAGAAAAATATCTTTATTAATTTCAAAAGAATATTGTCTTCAATTAATTTTTTTGGTAGCTTTTCTTTCTTTATTCTTTAGTCTAACATCTTGGTTCTCCCGCTTAGGCGGGATGTCGAGTACTCCATTGATTCTGATTTCTTAGTCTAACATCTTGGTTCTTGATTCTTGATTCTGATTTCTTAGTCTAACATCTTGGTTCTTGATTCTT
>JAAFGX010000086.1 GCA_010365115.1 Paludibacter sp. | reverse complement strand
TGGACCCTGCTGTAAAAACCGGAAGTGCCGGTAATGATGATTACGCCGGAAGTGGTTACGATAGAGGTCATTTAGCTCCGGCTGCAGATATGGGATGGTCGGTAGCATCCATGCACGACTGTTTTTATTACAGCAATATATCGCCACAAGAACCAAGTTTTAATCGTGGTGTTTGGAAGCGGGCAGAAACATTGGTACGAAATTGGGCGGTTGAATATCAGGATATTTATATTGTTACGGGGCCGGTTCTCAATCAGGGACTTCCAACAATCGGTGCTAATAAAGTATCGGTTCCAACGTATTATTACAAAGTAATACTTAATTATCAGAATTCATTGGGAAAAGGAATCGGATTTATTATTCCGAATTGCAGTTCTTCAGAACCGTTGCAAAGTTTTGCTGTAAGTATCGACAATGTAGAAAAATTTACCGGAATCAACTTCTTCCCTCTCCTACCCGACGAACAAGAAAAAAATATTGAAAGTAATCTGAATATAAATGCCTGGATTTGGAAAAACACTTCAACAAATAGCCAAAATTCTCAATCTACTATCTCAAAACAATGCAAAGGAAAAACAAAAGCCGGCAACCGTTGCAAAAAAAGAACCACCAGCAGTAGCGGTTATTGTAATATACATCAATAGTTTTTAGTTCTGCTAAAGTAAATTAAGGAATTTACTGCTATAGAAATTAGCAATTTACGGAGTTTTTTCACTAAATAATACCGAATTGTATTTTTCTTGCGCAATCAACAAAACCTTTTCAACACATTGTTCCACAATCAATTTTAAATTTGTACTTTCGCCAATGAATTATGCAATTCAAATGCACGCTAAGCACATAACATAAATCGTTAAATATCAATATTATTACAGTAATATAGAACGATTAATTTTTTACTTTAGTTTAGCATTTAGCAATTAACGTATCATTAAAAAACAATCATTTTCACATGAATCGTAGATTCCTCATTATCAGTATTCTTTTTTTAGGATTAGCACTTATCAGTTGCAACAATGCAACCAAGCAAAAAAGTAACCTAGAAACTGCAACCAGTACAGAAGTTACCAATGACAGCACCGCAATAAAACAAACTCCAAATACTCCAGCGCAGATTTTAGCAAAACCACAGGTTCCTGTTCTCTGTTACCATCGTATTGAGGATGGAAAAAAAGGCGATTATACAGTTAGTACTGCTACGTTTTCGGCACACATGAAAATACTATCAGATAGTGGCTATCACTCTATCCTACCCGCTCAACTGTATGACTACTTGGTTTATAATGCCGATTTGCCAGAAAAACCAGTCATGATTACGTTTGATGATTCGAGAATTGAGCACTCAAAAATTGCAGCTCCTGTGATGGAAAAGTATGGTTTTAGAGGCGCTTTCTTTATCATGACCATTACTTATAATAAGAAAAATTACATGTCCACAGAGGGAATTGCTCAATTGGCAAAAGCAGGACATACCGTTGGAATGCATAGCTGGGATCATACAATGGTAACAAAATACAAAGAAGCAACCGATTGGCAAAAACAGGTTATTGATCCAAAAAAGAAATTAGAAACTATTGTGGGAAAACCAGTTGATTACTGGGCATACCCGAATGGTGTAGTTGACCATAAAGGAGCCGTAGAAATGAACAAATATTTCAAAATTTCCTTTATTCTTACTTCAAAACGCGATTCAATTGCTCCACTACAAACTGTGCGAAGAATGTTAGCAACTGAAACTAGCGCACAAGGATTGCTAAAATCAATGCGTAGGTCATTTTAAAATAGAACCAGAGACAAGAGACAAGAGCCAAGAACCAAGATGTTAGACTAAAAACAAAGATATTAGAGACAAGAGACAAGATGTTAAGTAATTGAAAATATTTTTCTTTTATGAAATTATATGTAACTATTGTAATTCGACAAAATATTTTATATGTGCCAAAAAAATACACCAATTTGAGTGTTTAGGCACTAAAAAGGCAATCTAAAAAGTTCAATTTCGTATCCATCATCAATCAAACTTAATAATTAATCAACCAAATAACTAACTGTAAATCATGAACTTTAAACATTTAATTCCTTTAGCACTTTTATTTATTTTTAGCGGCTGTAATCAGAAAAAAGAAACCGGAAAAGAAGCCGGAAAGGTAACTGTAGAGAAAACACAGATTGTAGAACAAGAAGTTGCAATAGTTAAAGTTGACACCCTAGCGTATCAGAAAAAAGTGATCGCATTGGCCAACGGTGATACCACGGGACATTGGCCGATCAAATCAGATATTTATCCGAAAGATGGCGCCATATTGCCATTCAAAAGGATTATAGCTTATTACGGCAATCTTTATTCAAAAAAAATGGGAATTTTGGGTGAATATGCTCCAAAAGAGATGTGGCAAAAATTAAATTCCGAAGTCAAAGCATGGGAAAAGGCCGATCCTACTACTCCAGTGCAACCTGCAATCCATTATATTGCAGTAGTAGCACAAGGTAGCCCAATGTCTGATGGTTCATATTGTAAACGAATGCCCGAGCAACAAATTGATTCGGCAGTTGCAATAGCCAAAATGGGAAATGCCATTTTGTTCTTGGACATCCAAGTTTCAAAAAGTAGTTATCAACACGAAGTTCCATTATTGGAAAAATACCTCAAGATGCCTCAAGTGCATTTAGGGATTGATCCTGAATTCTCTATGAAAGACGGCAGCATTCCGGGACGTAAAATTGGAACAGTGGATGCAGCTGACATTAATTACTGCTCCGACTACCTCGCCAAATTGGTAAAAGACAATAATTTGCCTCCAAAAATTCTAATTGTACACCGTTTCACACAAGGAATGGTCAGAAATCACAAGAATATAAAGCTACAACCAGAAGTGCAAATAGTAATGAATATGGACGGTTGGGGAGAACCTATTTTGAAACGCAGCACATACAAACTATATATTTATAAAGAACCTGTGCAATTTACTGGATTTAAGTTATTTTATAAAAACGACTTAAAAAAAGCACCACATGTATTGCTAACACCAGAAGATTTGTTGAAATTGAAGCCTCAACCTATTTATATCCAGTATCAGTAAATGCATTCGGAGTCAGTCATTCAACAAACAGTTGTATTTGTAAAAGAAACCTTAGCTCATGCCGAAGGTGGACATGACTGGTGGCATATACAGAGAGTTTGGCAATTGTCAAAACAAATAGCTGCTTCGGAAAATGCTGATTTATTTGTGGTGGAACTTGGCGCATTGCTTCATGATATTGCTGATTCTAAGTTTCATAATGGTAATGAAGATACAGGACCTCGAATGGCAAGGGAATTTTTAAGTTCACTTGGAATGGATGAACAAGTGATTGTTCATGTAGAAAAAATTATCTACAACATTTCATTTAAAGGTGGAAAAGAATCACAGCAATTCAAGTCGCCGGAGTTGGATATTGTACAGGATGCCGATCGGTTGGATGCATTAGGTGCAGTAGGCATTGCCCGGACATTTAATTATGGCGGCTTCAAAAACCGTGAACTTTACAATCCAGACATTCAACCAAATTTGAATATGAGCAAGGAGGAGTACAAAAATAGTACTGCTCCTACGCTCAATCATTTTTACGAGAAATTGCTGCTATTAAAAGACCGAATGAACACCCCAACGGGAAAATTGTTGGCTGAAAAGCGACACCGGTTTATGGAAGAATACCTGGATCAGTTTTATAAAGAATGGAATGGCGAAAAGTGATGAACTGAGAAGCAGTAAAATGAATATTCAAAACAATAGAATACCAAGCAAGGAATTAACATAGCCATTATAAGAACAATCAACAATCACATATAACACTGAATATAAGCAGTATAAATTGCTAATTAAACTTTATATTTTGCCTGTTACTAAATTTACACTCAACATCATGAACAAAAAACTATTCATTCCTTTGGTAATAATCCTACTGCTAAGTTCATGTACGCACAAAACATGGACGATAACAAATGCCACTTCCACAAAAATTGCCATTGACAGTACCACCGAAAAAACTGCAGATAAAAATTACGAATTGTATTTACAACCATTAAAGCAAAAAATTGATGCGGAAATGAATGTGGTAATTGGTAATGCAGCAGAAACCATGACAGGACATGCTCCCGAAAGCTTATTGTCAAATTTCAGTGCCGATGTTTATCGCAAGGCAGCTTCGGAGTTTTTAGAAAACAATGTAGATATTTCCATCGTTAACTTAGGTGGATTGCGTACCATTGTTCTCAAAGGAAATATTACCGTTGGTAAGGTTTTTGAATTAATGCCTTTCGAAAACGAATTGGTTCTTTTATGGCTAAAAGGTGATAAAATATTTGATTTGCTTCAGTACTTTGCGAGTATGGGTGGCGAAGGAGTTTCGGGATTGCGCATGGAAATTAAAAATGGAAAAGCAGTGAATATCACTATTGGAGGACAACCATTGAGTCCAGAAAAACTGTACAGTATTGCCACAAATGATTATCTGGCAGGTGGTAATGATAAAATGATACAACTTGCACAATACGAGAAACGAGTAAATACAGGATTGAAAATCCGTAATATTTTGCTAGATTATATCAAAAAAGAAACCCAAAAAGGAAATAAGATTGAGGCTAAACTAGACGGAAGAATAAAATAGAAACTCAATCCCAAGTCCCTGAAAGGCACCTAAAATTCGCATAGTCAATTATAACTTTTTAATTTTATTCTATATGAAAACTCAATATAAAAATTCAGGAGACAAAAGTAACTTCAGTTCCCCGCAATTTATCCCATTTTTCACGGGAGGGGCTAGGGGTTGGTTTTTCATTATCTTTATTTCCTTTTTGTCTTTTACTGCCGTAGCTAGTGAAAAAATTAAACTCGTTATTCTGCATACTAACGACACACACAGTCAGGTGGAACCAACGGAGAAGTCGGATTTAAAAACCGCAGATATGGGCGGATATGCTCGAAGAATGGGTGTAATAAACAAAATACGATCAGAAGAAAAATACGTACTTTTGGTCGATGCTGGCGATTTTTCGCAAGGCTCACCTTATTTCAATTTCTACAACGGACGTGTTGAAATTGAAGCTTTAAACCGAATGAAATATGATGCGGTTACGCTTGGTAATCACGAATTCGACAATGGAATTGACACATTGGCTGTAATTTTAAAAATGGCTCATTTCCCCGTTTTAAGTTCCAATTACAAACTGGACAAAACACCACTCTCTGATGAAGTAAAACCTTGGTTGATAGTGAAACGCAATGGATTAAAAATTGGGATTCTATCTACCAATGTAGAGCCAAAAGGACTGATAATAGAAAACAATTACAACGGGATGGTGTATGAAAACCCGATTGAGAAAGCCAATGAAATTTCTGAATATTTAAAACTCAACGAAAAATGCGATGTGATTATTTGTCTTTCTCATTTGGGATCTGACTCTACGAAAAGAGCTCAAAATGATTTCGAGCTGGCTCATAAAACACGTTATATCGATGTAATTATCGGCGGGCATTCGCACAGTATGATAACCAACACAACCGAAAAAAATGCAATCGGAAAATCGATTGTTATTGCACAAATGGCAAAAAGTGGCTTATATTTAGGTCGAGTTGAGCTGGAACTAGAGAAAAAATAAGAATTTTAATTCATTTAAAAGATTATATTATTTGTTGAAAGGTTATTCAGAAAAAACCTAAAACCAGTTAACTTTTGCTAGTAATTGCGTTAAAATCTCGTAATGCAAAAGCAAACACCACAGGGAAGTTGCATTTAATCGTGAAAAAAATCTATCTTTGCATTCCATTAAAAATGAGTAAATCCATTTATACACAACATGAAAAAAGTATTTAAGTTCAGATTAATTCTTGCATTTTTAGTAATAGCCTGTATTGCAAACGCTCAAAAATATCGTTTGGAAGCGGGTTATACAAATCCCGATCGGTTTGGAGCCAATGTAAGTTCAACCTATTTTAATGGAATCCAATTGGGAGGAACTGCCGAATTTGATTTAAAAAACAATGTTAGTTTGCTTACCGGAGTGCTTTATAACTTTGTATATTCTAATAAAATTCAAACCTATCCGAATAGAGATTCAGTTATTTATTCATCTTTCGGTCACTTTTTGGATATTCCTTTACGTGTAATTTACTCTGTTCCAGTGAATAAAAATCTGAGGTTCTTTGGATTTGCTGGACCTAATCTAAACATTGGATTGTTTCAGAATCAAAAGACATCATCCAGTTTGTCTACAAGTTTAAATTTATTCAACAATGTCGTTCCAGGAAAAACCGATCTATATAAAAATTCTATCTTAAACCGGTTGAATCTTCAAATTGGCGTAGGTGGCGGTGTACAATGGAAAAATTATCAACTTAAAAGTGGATATGATTTTGGAATCACCAACTTAAATAAAACAAGTATAGATAATTTGTACCAAAAAGGCTGGTATGTTACTTTTGCATACGAATTCAATCAAAAGAAGTAATACTTGATTAAACATTTCGATATTTTTTTTATTAAGGCTAAACTTGACAAGAGTTTAGCCTTTTTTCATTAATATTATAAGCATTATAACTTTATTTCATAGGATTATGATTATTTTTGCATAAATTTCAGTCAAAAGTCATAAATCAAAGAAATGCACTTATATCCAATTTTCCTTCAGCATCCTGTTATCTGTATCGACAGTCGTGTATGTCCTGATGGCTCGATCTTTTTTTCACTTAAGGGCGATAATTTTAATGCTAATGCTTTTGCCTTATCCGCAATAGAAAAAGGATGCGCTTATGCAGTGGTAGACGAACCTGAATTTGCTATTGACGAGCGATTTATACTCGTGGACAATGTATTGGAGAATCTGCAACAGCTTGCTGCTTACCATCGCAAACAATTGGGAACGCGCATCATTGGAATTACCGGAACGAATGGAAAAACAACTACCAAAGAACTAATTGCAACAGTACTCAACCAAAAATACAACATCCTTTACACGCAGGGAAATTTAAATAATCATATCGGAGTTCCATTGACCTTGTTGCAATTGAAACCCGAACATCAAATTGCTGTTATTGAAATGGGCGCGAATCATCGGGGCGATATAAAACTGTTGTGTGAAATAGCTTGCCCCGATCATGGGATTATTACAAATGTGGGCAAAGCACATCTCGAAGGTTTTGGTTCGTTCGAAGGTGTGAAGAAAACCAAAGCTGAGTTGTACGAATATATTTTCAAACATGGAAAAAATATATTCATCAATAAAGACAATGAGCATTTGGTAGAAATGGCAACGAAAGTGGGCTTTGAAATTGACAAAGCGCATGTCCGCAATTATAGTTTGGATCCCGAAAACTGGGTTTGTTATATTTACGGGCAAATTCTTGACTGCTCACCATTTCTGAATATGGAATGTACGATAGATTTATTTGACAAATTTAAAGTGAGTACCAAACTAATTGGATCATATAACGCTGAGAACGTACTCGCAGCTGTAGCAATTGGAGAATATTTTGGATTAGAAAAGAAAGAAATTAAACAAGGACTGGAAAAATATAATCCGCAAAATAACCGATCGCAACTCACAATAACCAACCGCAATAAATTGGTTGTAGATGCTTATAACGCTAATCCCACCAGCATGCAGGCTGCCATTTTGAATTTTGCTCAAATGGATGTAGAACACAAAACGCTGATTTTGGGAGACATGCTGGAACTGGGCGAGCAAAGTGCGAAGGAACATCAAAATGTGGTGGAAATATTACAACAAAACAAGTTAGAAGCCGTTCTGTTAGTAGGTAAAGAATTTAGATGTTCGATCAATTCATTTAATACTTTTGAAAATGTAAATGAGCTGATTATTTATCTTACTGAAAATCCTATCAATGGAAATTACATTTTAATTAAAGGTTCGCGAGGCATTCAACTCGAAAAAGTGTTGGCGTCACTTTAAAAAAGCTGATATACATAGTTTTATATTTGAAAATATATTTTAAGAATGAAAAAAAACACCCTGATCATAAGTATAGCTGTAGGAATTCTCATTGTCGTACTAACCATTGCCGTCATCTATTTTGTAAACAAATCTAAAGAAAAAGAACTGGAAATGTCCGAAATGGTCGAACAAATGAATTTTGAGAAAATTCAGGTTGAGAAAGAATTTTCTGACATGTCACTGGAATTTGATGGTTATACATCCAACATTCGCAACGATTCATTGGTACAATTACTTCAAAATGAAAAAACAAAAGTGCAGCAATTGTTGGATGAATTACGTGTTACCAAATCGACAAATGCCCGACGCATAGCAGAATTGAGGAAAGAACTTGCCACGGTTCGAACCGTTATGATTCAATATGTGAATCAGATAGATTCACTCAATTCTATGAATAAAGTGCTGAAAACTGAAAACGTAGAGGTAAAAAAGAAATACCAAGCTGCTACCGAAACAGCTCAACAATTAGCAAAAGAGAAAGAATCGCTAAATGAAGTGGTAAATCGTGCATCTATCCTTGAAGTTACGGGCTTTAGTATGGTTCCTTTGAATAGTAAAAACAAAAAAACATCATGGTTTTCGCAAACGGCCAATTTACAGTTTAACTTTACCATTACAAAAAATGTGACCGCAATACCTGGAGAAAAGGTTCTTTATATGCGGATTACCCGACCTGATGATGAAGTATTGACAAAAAGTTCAAGCAATGTATTTACATATGAAAATAAAGACATTGTTTATTCTGCCTCCAAAAAATTTGAATACACAGGAGATGCCATAAAAGATGCATTGTACTGGAAAGTGGGCGAGATTTTGCCAAAAGGAAACTACCGTGCCGATTTTTTTGCAGATGGAAACAGAATTGGAAGTTTTACATTTGCGTTTGAGAAATAAATATTCAAAGAAAGAGCCCCAACCCCTAAAGGGGAGAAATTATCACTTAAGTAATTGAAAGTAAAACAATAATATACAAGACAATACTAACTTCAGCTCCCCTTTAGGGGTTGGGGGTTATGATTATGACAAATAGCAATAAATTTACTCACGATGCAAATGCAATCGCTTTCGATGAAAAACACCGGAATACGATTAAATTCAACATCTCTCGCTACGATGCAGCGGTGAGTAAAGGTATGGCGCGTTACAATAATGTAGATGAAGCTAAAACTCAGGCTGCAAATATCAAACGAGATGTGTTGCAAAACTGGGGAAAATACCTAGTAGAATTTGAAGAAAAAATAAGTGCCCGCGGCGTGGAAGTTCTTTGGGCAAAAGATACTGCCGAAGCTACTTCGTATATCGAGCTAATTCTGAAAGAAAACAATGCCAAATTATTGGTAAAAAGCAAATCGATGACCACCGAAGAAATTGAACTGAATCACACAGCAGAACAATTGGGTTGCGAATCGGTAGAAACAGATTTAGGCGAGTTTATTGTGCAGGTAGCAGGCGAAAAACCATACCATATCGTAACACCGGCAATGCATAAATCGAAAGGTGACATTGCTAAATTATTTAACGAGAAATTCGGAACACCTTTGGACAGCACGCCCGAAGAAATGACTGAATATGTGCGGCAAGTGCTGCGAAAAAAGTATACTCAGGCAGAAGTTGGAGTTACAGGAGCAAATTTTTTGATTGCAGATATTGGCGGAATTTCTGTAACGGAAAACGAAGGGAACGGATTAATGTCTACTGCTTTCCCAAAAATACACATTGTAATTGCCGGCATCGAAAAAATAATTCCAAAAATGACACAACTCGGATTATTTTATCCGCTGTTGGCAGCACATGGAACCGGTCAGCAAATTACAGCTTACAATACCATTTTTACAAGTGCGCGGCAACCAAATGAAGTGGATGGACCAGAAAAAATGGTGGTGATTTTATTGGATAATGGACGCACAACGGTTTATAACGATGATGAAGGGTACGAAGCCCTGTCTTGTATTCGATGCGGGGCTTGTTTGAATGGTTGTCCGGTTTATAAAACAATTGGCGGTTATACTTACGATACCACCTACAGCGGTCCAATTGGGTCGGTACTAACACCTTTTTTGCGAGGTTTCAAAGACTTCTCGCATTTAAGTTTCGCTTCTACACTTTGTGGAAAATGTGTGGAAGTTTGTCCGGTAAAAATCCCATTGACAGATATTTTGCTCTCCAACAGGCGTAAAGCAGTAGAACAAAATTTACGACCAACAGCTGAAAAAATATTGATGAAAGGTTTTCGGTTGATGAGTTCAAAACGAATCGGATTTGATTTTTTCCCCGGAATACTAAAAAACATGGGGACATATCCGTTTAATTTTATAGGCTGGGGCCCAAAACGCTCCATGCCAACTTTTGCAAATAAATCATTTTCACAACAATACAGAAAATCTAAAGACAAAGAAACTTTTAATAAATTAAGAAATAAATAAAATAAAATAAACATGAAACAAACATCATTCATTACGATTATTCTTATTCTATTCATTCTTGCATTTCCGGCATGCAAGGAAAACGAATGGGCTGATTGGAAACTTAAAAACGAACAATGGCTGGAAAACAATAAAAATCAGCCAGATGTGAAAATTACTCCAAGTGGATTACAATATAAAGTTGTTTATCAGGGTTGGCAGTATAACCGCAAACCAAGCATAAACAGTGAAATAAGAGTTAAATACACTGGTAAATTAATTGATGGTTCTACTTTCGATGCTTCAGATGAAGCGGTATTGTATATGTCTCAAGTTATTAAGGGCTGGAAAGAAGGAATTGCAAAAATGAACGATGGTGGAAATTACATACTTTATGTTCCAAGCAATTTAGGGTATGACACGGTATCCACAAATGCAAAAATACCACCACATTCTACTTTGATATTCGATGTAGATTTGATTGAATCACGAAATTGATAGCGGTATTTTTAAATACCAAAATCTAAAAAAATAATATTTCTCATGAAAAAAATACTTCTCATTGCACTTTGCTTTTTTTCGGTAGTTGCGATTAGTGCAGAATACACGATTAAAACTATTCCAAATCCTATCACTGCAAATGCGCATGAATTTGTAAGTAATCCAGACGGCATTTTGAAAACTGAAAATGTTCAGCAAATGAATGCTTACATAGATTCGCTTGAAGCACAAACAAGTGCCGAAGTGGTTATTGTTGCAGTTAATTCTATTGGATATGCTGATATTAAGACTTTTGCCAATGAACTTTTTAAAGAATGGGGAATTGGAAAAGCCAAGCAGGACAATGGTTTGTTGATGCTTTTTGTGATGGATCAGAAAAAAGTAACTTTTGAAACCGGTTACGGACTTGAAGGTGTATTGCCGGATGCTATTTGCAAACGAATTCAAATACAATCAATGATTCCTGAATTTAAAAACGGAAAATACGATGCAGGTATTTATGCTGGTTTACAACGCATTGGATCTACAATCAGAAAAGAGCCAATTGCTGAAGCTGTGGTTACACCTATTGCATGGAATCAGATTTTACCATTTGCCATTGCAGCCTATATTCTATTGATTTTATTCAGTTGGATTTGGCTTGGAAGTTCAATTAACAATATTCGAAAGGACACCAAACTAAAAACAAATATCGCTCGTTACAAAGCCATAAAAAGTCAAAAATCAGGTATCATTAGTTTGGTTTCTATAATGCTTCCAGTAGTTGGATTTATTGGAATTTTGTTAATATCAAATCCAATTTTCTTATTATTATTGATTCCAATTCCATTCACAACTATTCCTTCGAATATTTACGGAAAACTGATGATGTATAAAGTAAGACGAGAACCAATTCCTTGTTCTGAATGTGATGGAAAAATGCATATTTTGTCCGAGAAACAAGAAGATGCTCATTTGAAAGTAGCGCAACAATTTGAAGAACAATTACATGCGGTTGATTACGATGTCTTTGTTTGCGACAAATGCGCGAATGAGGCTATTTTTACGCTTGACAAACCGAGTGCGTACTCCGAATGCCCTAAATGTGGAACCAAAGCATTCATTTTAAAAGAGAAAAAAACGCTGGTAGCTGCTACTTATATAAGTTCTGGATCAGAAAGATCTACTTATCATTGTAAATTCTGTGGACATGAGGAAAATCATAACGACAACATTCCTCGTCTTACCCGAAACACCAGTGCAATAGTTGGTGGAGCAGCAGCAGGTGCTTTATTTAGCGGACGGGGTGGATTTGGTGGTGGTGGATTTGGTGGTGGCGGAGGCGGTAGCTTTGGTGGTGGAATGTCTGGCGGAGGCGGTTCAACCAGCGGATGGTAATTTAGACTCCAAACAAATTGTAAACGTCAAACAATCACAATATATTTTACGTTATAAAAAAACAAATATCTAATTAAACAAAAAATATTCAAATGAAAACGAACTCAATTATTTTAATTTCTGTTGTTGCATTTATTGTTATCGCTTTTTCTTGGGGAATGTCAGGTTACAATGGCTTAGTATCTTCGCAGGAAAGTGTAAACAGCCAATGGGCAAATGTTGAAAGCCAATATCAACGCCGCTCCGATTTGATTCCAAATTTAGTTTCAACCGTAAAAGGATATGCATCACACGAAAGTTCAACTCTTGAAGGCGTGGTAGCTGCTCGTGCTAAAGCTACACAAGTAACTATTGATCCTGCAAACCTTACACCCGAAAAACTTCAGGAATATCAGGCTGCTCAAGGTCAGGTTAGTTCGGCATTGGGCAAACTTTTGATGATTACAGAAAACTATCCTGATTTGAAAGCAAACCAGAACTTTTTAGAGTTACAAGCACAATTGGAAGGTACTGAAAACCGTATTTCTGTAGAAAGAACCCGATTCAATGAATCAGCTCAGTTGTACAATAAATCAATTCGTACATTTCCAAATAATATCCTTGCTAACATATTCGGATTTGATAAAAAACCATATTTCGAATCTCAAAAAGGAAGCGAAATTGCACCGGCTGTACAATTTTAATAAATAAACTTCAAAACGTCCGAAGGACTTTTGAACGTTTTTAAAAAAAATATAATTGTTTTTGTGTCCTTCTGACGACAATAAGTTTAAAACAAAAAACAACATGTCACATTCAAATTATACTCCAAATCCCAACCGATATCACGATTCGGTGGGCTATAGGAACTGCGGAAAAAGCGGGTTGAAACTTCCGCTTCTTTCACTAGGTTTATGGCATAATTTCGGTGAAGTGGACGATGCTGAAGAAGCTGAAAAAATGCTTTATTTTGCTTTCGATCATGGCATCACGCATTTCGATTTAGCGAATAATTATGGTACTCCATTTGGAAGTGCTGAGAAAAACTTTGGAAAAATACTGAAAGATCAATTCTCTTCGTATCGTGACGAAATGATTATCAGCACCAAAGCCGGTCACGAAATGTGGGAAGGACCTTACGGTGATGGCGGATCGCGCAAGTATCTTATTGCGAGTCTTCATCAGAGTTTGAAACGAATGAAACTTGATTATGTGGATATTTTTTATTCGCATCGCTACGACCCTGCAACCCCTTTGGAAGAAACAATGGGAGCACTTTCGGACATGGTAAAACAAGGGAAAGCATTGTACGTGGGCATTTCAAAATATCCCGAAGAAAAAGCCCGTGAAGCCTATCGAATTCTACAAGAAAATGGAACTCCATGTTTAATTTTTCAGGGAAAATACAATATTTTCACCCGCGAAATTGAACAGGAAGTATTGCCGTTGGCAAATGAACAAGGTGTCGGTTTTATAGCTTTTTCACCTCTTGCACAAGGTATGTTGAGCAATAAATATTTGAATGGAATTCCTGAAAACTCCCGCGCGGCTCATAGTTATGGATTTTTACAAAAAAATCAGATTACGCCGGAAGTTGTTGCCAAAATTTCAAAACTAAATGACATTGCCGAACAACGTGGTCAGACTCTAGCACAAATGGCGTTGGCTTGGAGTTTACATAAACCCGAAGTCAATTCGGTTATTGTTGGTACTAGTTCGGTAAAACAATTGCAGGACAATGTTGATGCGTTGAAGAATCTGTCGTTTAGCGATGATGAGTTGTGGAGAATTGGGGAATTGGGAGTTTGAAAAAAATTTGATGCCCCGCAAAAGCGGGATGTCTGCTTCGCTACCGTTTGAAAGGTTTGAAAGGTTTGAAAGGTTTGAGAGTTTGAAAGTTTGAAAGTTTGACGTTTTGGGTTTTGAGTTTTTCTTGGACTGATTACTGATTAGCAGCTTCCTTCTCTTTAATCTATCAGCTTTGCGAATATTTGTTCTTGGCACTTGGCTCTTGGTTCTATAATCTTGGCTCTTGGTTCTATAATCTTTGCTCTTTGTTCTATAATCTTTGCTCTTTGTTCTATAATCTTGGCTCTTTGTTCTATAATCTTGGCTCTATAATCTTGGCTCTTGGTTCTATAATCTTGGCTCTCTGTTCTATAATCTTGGCTCTATCATCTTGGCTCTTGGCTCTATAATCTTGGCTCTTTATTCTTTCTTCTATGAATTTTAAGTCTATCCGATATTATCTTCTATCCACATTTCTTGCTTTTTCATTAGCAAGTTGCGATGATAGTTACAAATCATCGATACCAGATTATTTTGTTTCTCTTCAATTAAATTTAACAACTACTTATCCTACTTTCAAAAATTCATCAAATCAATTCCTGCTTTTTGAAACCAGAGTATTTGAAACCGACAGAATTGGTTTTGGGGGAATATTGGTTTGTTCGGGTGTGGGCTTTGACGATTCTGGCAACACTAGGTATTATGCTTATGATATGGCATGTCCTTACGAAGTAAAAAATAACATAAAAGTTTATCCTGTTGAAAATGATCTGGGCAAAGTAGCTTGTGAAAAATGTGGTTCTGTTTACGATGTTGGATTTGGATTTGGCAATCCGGTTTCAGGTCCGGCAAAAGAATCTCTAAAAAGATACAGAGCATCACTTTCTGGTGATGTTTTATATATCAGCAGATAAAGACTACTTCCACTTTTTGGGTTTAATTACCAATGCTGACAATCCAACAAAAACAATATAAAAAGGATAAATTACAGATAAAAGTAAAGAATAAAACCAGATATGATCAAGTTGAAAAAACTTTTTTATTTTAAATAGAAAGAAATTGTCAAGTATATACTTAAAGACAAAAACAGAACTTAAAAGCACCAACGCTTTCAGGCTGTAAACCGATAAGTAAAGCAGGACAATTTCCAGCAAACTTATTGCCAACACCACACAAGCGGTTATAATGATTTGCCAGTCGGTATAAGAAGGCGATTTGGAAGCCCAACGCCGACGTTGATGAATAAATTCAGACAGAGTTGCAGCTGGCTTTGAAGTTACAAAAGCTGACTCTGATTTTAAAAAATCAATGACACCTCCTCGTTTTTTCACGCTTTGCAATAAAAAAATATCATCTCCTGATATTTCATCTTCATGTAAATCTTCACGACTTTTCAACCATGCGCTTTTCTTGAAAGCCATGTTAGCAGCATTACACAAGATAGGCATTCCTACTCCCACAGCAGACGCTCCGGTTGCCACTAAAGTTGCGAATTCCACCATTTGTAAATAAGAAAAGAGAGTGTCGTCAAACGATAATTTTACAGGACAAATCAATAAATCGGCAGGATATTTTTGTTGGTGGCAAGCTATAGTTTCCAGCCAATGATAGGAAGGTGTACAATCTGCATCGGTAGTTACGATAAAGGTAGATGTAGAATTTAAAATCCCTTCCTTTATTGCATTTTTTTTTCCAAAACCAACTGCATCAATTAATATAATTTTCGAAAATGCTGCTTGAGCAGTTTTAATGTAATTACGTGTCAGATCGGTTGAATGATCATTGACAAGAATGAGTTCAAAATTCTGGTAGCTTTGTTGAGCTATGGTAGAAATCAACTTTCGTATGTGTTTCTGTTCATTTCTACAAGGCACAACAATAGAAATATTATCCGTGATATTTTCATTCCCTTTTGGTACAAAATTAAAAACACGTTTCCATCCAATTATGAAAATAATAACAAGTAAAAAATACAACGAAGAAATAATAATTGTAGATATCAACAACACCATAGTTTATACATTGAAATACATAATTTCTAAAATAAAAAATGTATTTATAAAATTCTAAAATAAATAATTTAAGCCAATATAAACTCCTGTATTTCCATCTTGTTTATTAAAAGCTTTCCCGAAATCTGCTGAAATAACAAAATTTTCGTTCCATCCAACTTTAAGTCCAATTCCGGCCGATGAATGAAATTTTCCTGACTGATAATCATTAAAGTAAGTTGGATTTGCAGCAATAACAGATGGATTCATATCAATGGGTTTTAGAATTAAGCCTGAATCAAAAAATACATTTGTTCCCAAGTAGAAATTTTGTTTTAACCATTCGAATCGAAGAAATTTATATCTGAATTCGAAATTTCCAAAACCGATTGCATCGCCAATAACCCGATTGCGGAGTACGCCACGCATGGATACTTTTCCACCTAACCCTTGATTAGTAGCGGCAATTAAATAACTAGTAATCAACAATGGCTGAGCATAATATGGAACTCTATCTTGTCCAAGTGTCATTTGATAATCAAGACGGTATGCAAATGACAAATCTTTTGCCAATGTAAAATACTGTCGGTGAATAACGGCCATTTTTGTATGTGGAAAACGTTGATTTAGAAATTTTGGAGCCGTTTGAACCACTGCTTCGGTAAAAATACCTTTCATAGGACTTGCCAACTGATCGCGCGAATCGTATTTTAGTCCAACTTTGAAATAGTTTATATTACCTCCCGCTGCTTCATCATCTGCAATCAACTTCCATGTTTTGTATTTCTCAAACAAGGTTTCGCCTACTTTAACTATATTAAGTTTTGAATTATTCACCGTATCCATAGCAAAATTATAAAAGCTATAACCTGCCACCCAACCAAATTTACTATCACCAAAACTGCCTTGAAAATCAGTTTTTGCACGAAACATATTCCGCTCGTTTTTGTAAAAAAGTCTGTATTTCTTTCCACTTAAATTCAACGCATCAAATTGAGATGTTTGGGGATATACTAACTCGTTGATATTGTAATTGCTTTGGTATCCATTAAATCCGTAAAAATCGGCCATATTATCAGTAACATAGGCAATATCAACAGTTGTACGAACTTTCGGAATCAATTTTTCAGAATCGTATCTCATTCTAGCAATTGTTGTTCCTTTGGTATAGGTTGACAACTCCATGTACAATGAATGATCGTACTTTGGATACCGCGAACCATCGCCATAATGGTATAAGTTTACCAATGCTCCGTACTGGAATCCTAAATCTGAATCGTATGAAACTGCAGGTAATGCACCAAAACCAAAACCTTTTTTTGTTTTCTGCTGTGAATAGGCAGTATTAAAAAGCAGTAACAAGCACATAATGAGTGTGTTTTTTTTCATGCGAATAATTTTTATGTAAATTAAAATTCTGTAAGTAAAAACTGTTGATTTGTCGATTTGTATGTGTTTTTTAGTTTTACACAGTTTTATTCAATAATTATAACTTAAAATACAATCGCAAAGATATAAAAAAAAGTGGCTCTATAACGAATAAGGTGGGTAATCAATTTTTCCTTATTCACTGATTTGATTTATTTTGTTCAAATTAGACTCCAGAGGAGTCATCTGTG
>JAAFGX010000085.1 GCA_010365115.1 Paludibacter sp. | reverse complement strand
CCCATAACGGATAGGGCTAGCCGCCAGCTGCCCACGAGCCACACTGTCTGACTGCGGAACGCTGTCGGGCAGGTGGCTTGGCTAACCTATGTTAGCAGTAGTTTTTTGATAGCTATCTGTCATTTAATAATCCCGTGCTTTTTAAATAGTTTGTCAAAAAAGTCGATTATTATTCTTTCGTTAGATTCAGTTAATTCGTAACCGCCAAATCGATAAACTTCATATCCTAATAATTTTAAATCTCTATCCAAAGAGACCATTTCTGCATATTTTTTTGGTGAAGAAGTGTTGTCGTCTGAATAATGTTGCTTCCCATCTACTTCAATAACAATTCTGGTTGAATTTGATAGTACAAATAGAAAGTCCATTCTTTGTCTTAATAGATATTGAATACCATATTTTTTAATTGAATATGGGTCGTAATGTAGATAAACCTGTGGTATTAATGCTGGTAATTTTCTATTTAATTCTTGTGAATATATTTTATAATAAGTTTTAAATAAAATCTGTTCTGGTTTAGAATCCAAAGAATTTAAAAGTCTTTCATTTAATTCTTTAGCAGTATCCTTATTTCGTTCTTTTTTATTTAATTCTGCCCACCATTCTACTAAATCTACCCATAATAAACCTGTATTTTTTATTGGCTTATCGTAAACGAGACAATAATCAGAGTTCTTAACTATTTTTATTCTGTTACTTAAAGCATCATCTAACACAATCTCAGGTTTATAACCATTTGCTGCAAAAATCAAATTTTTGACTGAGTCTTGAATACCTGAGTTTTTGTGTATTTTATAAACTGGTTCTCCTGAAATCTCAGAAGCTGGATGTAATTGAAGATTGTCTTTCTTTAAATGCCCATTAATTAACGAGACGTACTGTTTACTATCTTCATTTGTCCTTACATAAGGATGTACTATTTGTTCAAGAAATTGAAAAAATTTCTCATCAAGGCTCTCGTGTATATTGCTGTTTCGTAATAACTCATTTAAATTAATTTGTTTTTCTGTCTCATCTGATTTATTCCCCAAAATATAGTTAAACAAAATGTTCTCTGTTGGTTTTATATATTTAAGTTCACATTTTTCAAGAAATTCATCTATAGATAGTTTTCCGTTGATATTCCCAATTTCATATAATTCAGAAAGCAAATCTTTACGTGTTAATTCGGATAATTTATAATACTTTCCGTCAAAGTAATGATTTAAGGCCTTTCCTACAAAGTCAGATCTGTAATCCTCAATTATTTGTTTTGCTAGGTTGATAATATAATCTGCATTCTTTTCGAATAGTAAACTTTCGATATATTTATATTTACTACCAGGAGAAGAATAATCTTCTCCATTTCCAAGATTGTATTTGTTGCAAACTGCTGGAATTCTATAAGCTTTTTCACTTGATAAAACAGTTGCTATACTTTCGATTATATTTTCAGTCTTTTTGCTCAATTTGTTTTTTTTTTAAAATTACTGCTAACGGATAGGGCTAGCCGCCAGCTGCCCACGAGCCACACTGTCTGACTGCGGAACGCTGTCGGGCAGGTGGCTTGGCTAACCTATGTTATGCACTAGGCGATGTGGAGATTAGTTTGTTTTTCGTATTGCACAATGTTTCAATACGTGCAAATTCTATTCAGTTCTTGTTTCAACCCGCATGGTGTTTCTTTCTCTTTCTTTTCTATAGTATGACTTTAAACGTTTTCGCTCCAGTTTTTACTAAATAAACGGCATCTCTGTCGGCTGTTATATTTAATTTTTCCCCGTTCGAAATAAAAGTCTGAATTTGTTTACCATTTACTGTGTATAGTGTTACAGTTTCTCCCTCAGAAGTTCCTTCAACAATTATTTCCGAATTTACACTATAAACTTTTAGTCTATTATTTATAAGTTCAGGTGCACCTGTAATAGTGCTCACGAAAGAAACATTCAGTAAAGTATTAGATGTGATAGACGGTACGGTATATATCCCATTTACCAATGAACTCGTTACATCTATACTATTATAAAATACTGTATTTACTTTCCAATCAGTAGACGGTGTGAAATCAAAAGACGGTTTTGCTCCGTATTCACAAATTAAATTAACTGTTCCAGTTGAAGCATCTTTAATAGATAAACGATATTGAGCTTTGCTAAATGTTACATTCAAAGTGCTATTGGCATTTATAGCACCTGTTGTGTATTGGTTATTTGAGAGTTGCGATTTTACATCTACTCCATTGAAAGTTAATGTGGCAATTTCATAACCTTGGTTTGGAATAAATGTGAAAGTTTTGACAGAATTTTTATCTGCTGTTAATACTGAGCCATTACCTAATACTACATTATTTTCTTTTATTATGCCATTAATACCTATTTGTATTGTAATACCATAGGTTTCAGCCAAAATAGATTCAGATAAAAATATGAATTGACTCCAATAATTTGCAGTCTGATAATTTGCACTCGAATTAATTGGGATTTCTAAAGTACAAGTCTCTTTGTTAACACCGGAGAAAGTATTTGTGTAAATAGTAGGTGGGATAGTTCTTGAAATAGATATTTTTGACAATAAAGAGCAGTTCTTGAATGCATTATCACTAATTGTAGTAGTGTTTTTATTAATGTATAATTGAGTGAACTTAATACAATCCCCAAATGCATTTGCACTAACACTTATTACCGAAATGGGGATATTCAAAACTCCACTTAAGTTAGAGCAACCCGAAAAAACATAACTGTCAATTATTGTTAGCGAATTTGACAATGATAAATTGCCAGTAAATCCTGTGCAATTTTGAAAAGCATAAGACCCTATTGAATTTACAGAATTAGGTATTGTGAGATTACCTGTTAAACCAGCACAATTTTGAAAAGAATAACTACCAATTGTATTTATAGTGCTTGGAATCAACAAATCTCCTGTAAGACCGCTGCACCCTGAAAAAGCATAATCCCCTATTGATATAACTGAATTACCTAGTGTCAAACTTCCAGTTAAGCTTGTACAATTCTGAAAAGCAGAACTTCCAATCGAAGTTATAGAATTTGGAATAGATATGCCGCCAGACAATCCACTGCAACTAGAGAAAGCATAATCTCCAATTGAAGTTACAGTATTTCCTATTGATAAACTACCAGTTAAATTCGTGCAATTTTGGAAAGCGTAATTACCAATTGAAATAACTGAATTTGGGATTGATAAACTTCCATTTAATCCACTGCAACCAGAAAAAACATAAGTTCCGATTGACATTAGTGAGCTCGGAATTAATAAATTTCCAGTAAGCCCTCCGCAATTTTGAAATGCGTTGTCACCTAAATCGTTTAATGTATTAGGTAAAGACAAACTTCCTGATAATCCACTTAATCCCATGAAAGCATTATTCCCAATAGATGTAATAGAGGCTGGAAGTATTAGATTACCACTTAAAGAAGTTCCATAAAAAGCAGATATTCCGATTGATTCCAATGTGGCAGGAAATTTAATGACTGTAAGTGTACTCTTATTTGTGAATGCGTTATCAGGCAAAATATTATTGATTAATGTAGTTCCTGTCAAATCAAGTTCTGTCAAAACGGTCATATTGGTTTTAATTTGTGAAATATCAACACTATTTAAGTTCCCAGTTATAGTTAGGTGTGTAATTGAGGAAAGTGGACTAAAACCGGCAGAGATAATTGTTGCAGATAAACTCCCTGCTGTAGGGTTAATTATAGTAACTCTTTTCTCTATTGCAAAAGTATAAGTTGTCCAACCTGATTTTACTTTGTAGTTATCCAAAGAAGATGAAGGAACGTAAATAAGTGTATTGGAGTTCAACCCAATACTTCCAGAAACTGTTGGAGGAGTTGAATTTAAACTATTTACTACTTTAATATTAGTGCAACCACTAAAAGAAGAATAACTCAAAGTGCTTACTGAGCTACCTATTGTTAAACCTGTAAGACCAGTACAGCCAGAGAAACTGCTACTTCCAATAGATGTTACTGAGTTGGGAATGATTAAAGTACCTATTAAGCCAGAGCAATATTCAAAAGTTTCATTTCCTATTTTCGTCACAGAATTTGTTATCGTAATACCTGTAAGACCACTACATCCTACAAATGCAGATTCTCCGATTGAAGTTATCGACGTTGGTAGTTTGATTGATGTTAGCGTTTTTTTTCCGTTATAAGTTGATGGTCCATCTCCAGTACCTTGTCTTTTGCTAAAAGAATATGCAGGCATTTCATTAGCTGGATATGGTGATACCCAATCATATGGACCACCAGAACTACAACTTTTTATTGTAGCATCACTTAAATCTAACACTGATAATTTTGTCAATTCAAAACTCATACACTTTACATCTCGGGCATCTACATTACCAGATAAAGTAAGGTTTGTAATGGTAATTTTTTCTATAGCGGTAAGTGAAGTACTCAACGTACCTGCTGTAGTCAGATTTATTGTTTTGGAAACAGCTAGTGCATTTGTACTTAGCGCAAATAAAATTACACATAAGATAATTGGATTTTTTTTCATAATATTTTTATTTTTGAGTTAGTTATTCATTTAAAGTGGCTTGTAGTAAATTGTTTTTTCTTTTTTTTTATTCGCTTGTGCATAACGGATAGGGCTAGCCGCCACCGCCCTGCTCCAAACTGTCAGACTGCGGAACGCTGTCGGGCAGGTGGCTTGGCTAACCTATGTTGGCAGCATGGCCGATGATGATAATTAAGTTGTCATTAGTTTTGTCGTTTTAATTTTCTGTTTGTCAATGCTATGATTTTCTTTGTTTTTTCTTGTCAACCGGCTGAAATAAAACGATATAATTGTCTAAATGTACAAAGCCAAAATAATTTACTCTCCACAGTGCATTGTTTTTTTTACTTCTAAATGCACTTCAACTGTCTAACCGAGCAAAAAAACAATGTACTGTGACCGCTCTGCCTATTATCAAAAAGCTATAAAAGCCACTGCAAGACAACTTATAATTTACACTAACTTGCTGTGGCTTTTTTTGCTTTTTGGGTGCTTATTGTTTCTAATTATTTGAAGACCTGACATTAAATTATCAGCAGTTGTTTTAATGTTTTTAATTACATTTGTCTTAACCAATTGTCCGTAAATCTTACTCTAAAATCTTCTAGCACATCCTCAAATCTTATAAAGCCTTCGCGTGAAAGCAAATCAGCAAACGATACAGCATTGCCTTTTCCTGCGATTGCCGACCAAAAATACTGCACCATCCTCGAAGCAGATAATTTTTCCATTCTCATAATGGTATATCTTACTCCTCGTTTTGCACTGTCAGAAGCATTTTGAGAGTTTAGAATAGTATCAAACACTCTTTCGTGCAAAAAGCTCATAATTTCCTGTTGTCTTCTGTCCATTGTGCCCATTTTTAAATTATTGCACCGTTACATTAAAACTACTTATCCATGTATTACCACTTTCATCAACTATGCTTATTGAAATAGGAATATTTGTATTTGCAGGAGTTGTATTAGAAACGGTAAATTGTATTGCGTAATCATAATATTGCGAGTTTCCTTTCCACACAGTTGAGCCCGCTGATATATTACCATAACTTATTTGAGATGTTGGAGTAAAACCTGACACATACTGACTTGTTGTAGAAAATGTTGCTTTTACTCCATTTACTGTACTTGAGCCAGTATTTTGCAGTCCTATATTTAATTTTACAGTTTCCCCCTTATTTACTAAGTCATCGTTGTTGTTGTCTGAATACACGTAATAGCTACTATAAGATATATTAGCATTAGTGGCGGATACTGTAACATTAAAATTTGCAGTCCATGTATTACCACTTTCATCAACTATGCTTATTGAAATAGGAATATTTGTATTTGCAGGAGTTGTATTTGAAACGGTAAATTGTATTGCGTAATCATAATATTGCGAGTTTCCTTTCCACACAGTTGAGCCCGCTGATATATTCCCATAACTTATTTGAGATGTTGGTGTAAAACCTGACACATACTGACTTGTTGTAGAAAATGTTGCTTTTACTCCATTTGCTGTACTTGAGCCAGTATTTTGCAGTCCTATATTTAATTTTACTGTTTCCCCCTTATTTACTAAGTCATCGTTGTTGTTGTCTGAATATACATATTGACTATTATAAATAATATTTGCACCAATAGACCCGACAACAATATTGAAACTTTCTGTCCATGAATTTCCATTTCCATCTATTATATTTATTGTAATAGGAATATTTGTATTTGCAGGAGTTGTATTTGAAACGGTAAACTGTATTGCATAATCATAATATTGCGAATCCCCTTTCCATACTGTTGAACCTGCTGAAATATTACCGTAACTTATTTGGGACGTTGGGGTAAATCCTGATAAATATTGACTTGTCGTAGAAAAAGTCGCTTTTACACTAGACGCATCACTCTTGCCAGTATTTTTTAAACTAATATTAAGTTTTACAGTTTCGCCTTTGTTAATAATGTCATCGTTGTTATTATCTGAGTAAACGTAATAACTATCATATTTTATTGCGACACCATTTTGCATATTCTCATTGCTTTTCCCATCTAATGGGTTATCTCTTTTAAGATTTAAAAAGTCAACTTTGTTAAGCTCTTCACAACTTGTTAAGCATACTATTGCTATTATAAACAAAAATATTTTTCTCATAACATTAAAATTTGATTGTGTAAGTTAGCCCAGTTGTATTTATTTCTGGTTGATAATAAACTCCCAAATGATTTTGGTTCCATGCTTTTTGTGCTTTTTTATTTTCTACACCTTTTGAGGCAACCCAAATTATATCATAAAGCCACACTATGGCACCAGCACCCACACCTAAGTAAAATGCCTGATTTAATCCATTTGCCAATTCAAAGTGTTTATCCATTTCGGTTTGTGTAGTTGCAGAATGATAAGCTTGATATTCGCTATCTGACCATAATTTACAGCCGATACCTGCTCCAATAAAACCATAGACAGTTAAAGTTCTGCTAAAACCGCTTTTTGCGCCACCTGTCACATTACTAACGCCAAGACCAGGTATTAGTACAGATAAAATCGCATTTGAAGGACCGCCTTTACCTATTATTTTCACAAGTTTATTATTGTTGTACTCTTGATTGTTTATAACAGCCTTATTCATATTGAAAGTATAATTGCCGAAAGGTGCAGCATTTAGTTCACTATTGATATTTTGGCTGTAAAGGTTGAAATCTTTGTTTTTTGAAGTAATAGTTTCTGCTCTTCTTTTAGCTACAATTGTAGCGTGATTTGCTTCAATTGCGAATCTAAATTCAACTTTTGCATTTGCAGAATAACCATTTAGAAAAACAGGATTTAGTTTTATACTTTTACTTAATTCATCAAACTTCTTTATCAAAATTTCATCTTGCGTTGAAGTAGTAAATCTTGAAGTAGTTACACCAAAAGTATCTATTTTACAAATTATACTTACATCCGATTTGGGGATTGTGAGTTCGTTTAGTAAGATATTTTTTAACTCGTCTTCAATTTTTTTGTTTTGAATAGTATAATTTGACTCTTCAATTTCTTGATAATTATAAACCTTGTAATTTCGTTCTTTCAAAAACAATATAAATGCATCTATTTCCTTTATTTTTGCTTTTATTTCAACGGTCTTTGAATCTTGTTTGATTAATAAAGCTTTTCCATATTCATCTTTCGCTTTCTGGTACTGTTTAGTTTTGAAGAAATTATCTGCATTTTGGCAGAATATATTTATATCAATCGTGGCAATCTTATCAGACAATAAATCTTCATTCTCAGGTTTCAATATAATTGCCTCATTGTATGCTTGTTTGGCAATAATATATTGTTTTTGATAATAAGCTGATTCAGCTCTTTGCACAGCATTTTGATATTTTTCTTCTTTTTCCTCTGCTTCCCGTTTAAGTCGTTCGGCTTCCGCTCGCCTCTCTTCTACCTGTTTATAATTGTAAATAAAAAAACTGTAATGAATGTCAGCTCCTTCTTCACTAGATTCCTTCAATTGCTTTTTAAAATTTACTTCATATAAATTATTTCGGTAAACACTTTCTAGCCCTCGAGCAACAGCATCTGTTGCTTGAATTTTCTTGTAACCGTTGTTTATGAGTTCTGATTTCAATTTTTCAAGCTGTATTTCGTCTGCAATGACGTAAGATATAGCATTATCATAAGTCGGATAAAGATAAAAGTAAAACCAACCTTTTGCTAAATTTTCATACTCGTTTTTATCAAATACCCAAGTGACTTTTTTGTAGTTTGTAGATACTTCTTCATCATTGTCATTTGTTTCCTTTACGTTTGTAGAGTAAAGTTTCCAACCTTTTTCAGATAAAAATCTATCTACATAATCTAAATCTTTACTCTGTAAAAGTTGTAACAGATTATTCAAATTTAATTGTGCCTTTTGAATACGAGAAGCTTGTTTTAATTCACTTTCTCTCATATTTCTCTCATATTGTTCTTGTTGCCTCTGTTGCTCAGCTGCTGCTTTAATGCTTTGAGCATTACTATAGATTGTTGTCAATAAGACAAATGCTAGTAATAGATATTTATTATTCAACTGTCTCATTTTCATTTTGTGTTAGTAATTCTTTCAATTTATCTTTATCAAATCCTACATAAAATTTTACTGAATAATCACTGTAAACAATCGCAAAACTTAGCTTTCCATTAACCTGATAAGCAAAAAATTCCCCATCTTTACTATCTAATTTTACTCCATAACGTTTTTCTATTTCCGCTTTTAATCCATTGGCTATTGCTCCACCTTTATCGATGGCATCCCCTAATAAATTGAATTGATATTCTATAGCAGAAACTTTCTCTGTTAAAACGTATTGTTTAGATGTAGTATACCAACCGTCTGATACAAGATTGTAAATTGGTTGTAAAAAATGAAATGAAGTTTTATTAATCTCAACATCATCTGTAATTTTCTGGGATTTGTCGCATTCGGCTATATATTCACTAGTAGCCTGTAAATCTTCACCATAGTTTGGATTATTGACAATACTCTGCAAAGTTGAAGAATCATTTAATCCTTCAAAAAGATTATCAGTAGCTCGCTCAAAAAATTTACTAATAAAATTAGTAACATCATAATAGTCAGTTTTTACAAAAGGAATATTTTCCAAGTCAAAATTGAATTTCATTTCTAAACTATATTCAGATATAGAAGTTTTCATACCATCAAATTGAGGATTTACAAGATATTTTCCTGTTTTGTCGATAATACCCCATTTGTCGGCACTTTTCACATAGGCAACATTGCCAAAGAACATACTGGCTTCGTCAAATTGAGGATTAATTTCAATTTTACCTTCTTTATTAATGAAGCCATATTTTTCTCCTTGTTTTATTAATGCCATCCCACCTTTAAAGGATAAAACATCTTCAAATTGTGGATTTATTTTAATTTTGCCATCCTCGCTTATAAATCCAAATTGTTTCCCTGAATAGACCGATGCCATTCCTTCGCTAAAAGACATTGTATAATCGAATTGAGGATTTATTACAAAACTGCCTTTGGTATCTATAAAGCCACATTGTTTTCCATTGTGAAAAGCTGCTTTTCCAGAATGAAAGTCCATTACACCATCGAATTGAGAATTAATCACAATTTTTCCCAACATGTCAATAAAACCCCATTTTTTGTTTTGACATACAGCTGCATAACCCTCATTAAAGGGACGTGCATATTCAAACTGAGGATTTACAACAACTTTTCCTGATTCATCTACAAAACCAAACTTGTCATCCGAAGTTTGAAACATTGCAAGTCCCTCTGAGAACCAAAAGGCAAGTTTTGCTTGTTTCAGTTGAAATATAGTTTCTCCTGATTTATCTATACAGGTCGGATATCCTCCATCAGAAACTACAAATGCTAAACCATCCTGAAATGGAGTTCCATCTTTATACTTTACAGGAATTATATACTTTCCATCTTCTGAAATGTAGCCTACTTTGCCGTCAACTGACAAAACTCTAGCTATACCATCACGAAAGAACTGTGCATCTTGGAACTGTGGATTAATTTTGTAGTCCCCCTTTGTATTAATATAACCCCATTTCTCACCAGATTTTACTGGAATTAATTCGAAGTCAATCTTATTCTGATTGTTAGAACAAGATAAGCCGATAAAACACATACAGCAAATCACGAATGTTTTCAATGTAATTTTTTTCATTTTTTTCATTTTTCTAATTATTTGATTTATATTCTTAGTAGTTGTTTCTTTCTCAGAGTCGTTTTTTTTGATAATTGCTTCTAAAAGTTCAAAATGCCTGTTTTTTTTTCGGCTTGCTGCCAACGACCAAGGCTAGCCGACAGCTGCCTTGCGCTGTCCTGTCTGACTGCGGAACGCTGTCGGGCAGGTGGCTTGGCTAACCTATGTTGGCAGCATGGCCGTTGGTTGTAATTAAGTTGTAATTAGTTTTGTAGTCTTATATTCTTGTCTGTCAATTCTATGAGTTTTTTCTTTTCAGCTAGCCGAAATAAACCGATAAAATTGTATAAACTTACAAAGCCAAAATAATAAGCACTCCGCAGTGCTTTGTTTTTTTGTTTCTAAATGCACTTCAACTGTCTAAGCGAGCTAAAAAACAATGTACTGTGACCGCTTTGCCTATTATCAGAAAGCTATAAAAACCACTGCAAGACCTTTGAAATTATACAATCACTTGCTGTGGTTTTTTTTGCTTTTTGGGCGTTTAGATATTTTGCTAGGAAATTGTGCGAAAGAAAGATTAATTTTTTAGCATTTTTCTCTCAACTACTCCGTTTTCAGATATTATTTTTACAATATATAGACCTTTTGGCAAACTGCTTATCATTATTTTTTCCTTGTCTAAAATCTGTTTTGAAAGAATTTCTCTTCCATTCATGTCAATGAGTTTTAAGGTTGCACATTCTTCTATACCATCAATACTGAAATTATTTGTTGCAGGATTTGGGCAAATTTCAAAATTTTCTTCATTTATCTTAATTGTAGAGTTAAAAAGACCAATGCTAATTACACCATTTGTGCTTGAATACAAAATGTTCTCTGATTTAATATTACTTAAAAAAGCATTGCTGAATACAAGATTATAGTTTCCTGAAAAAATTGAACTTTCACAAGTAAAAGGAACATATAATACTGAACCAAGCTTACCAGTAAAGGTTTTTTGATTTGGACTATAGACCAAAATTCGTATAGTATTATTCGGTAATGACGTTGCCATTACCAGATGGTCTTGTTTTCGGTCGGTGAGTGCAATTGCATTTAAGTTGGGAGTTAAGCCTATTGGATAATTTAAATCAAACTGAAAAGCAACAAATTCTTCTTCGTTTTCAATTTCTACTTCAGTATTTTTTGTTCCACCTAAATTAATGTTTTGTGGTTTTATCAATATATAATTCGGAACAAAAGCATTGCCTGACAATTGAATCGTTAAGGGATTATTACCGACATCATTACTCACAATTTTCAAAGTTCCAGAACTTGAACCTTTCAAAGTTTTTTTAAACTTCACCGGCAAATCAAAATATGCGTTTACAGGAATAGTCAAAGGAAGAACTTGTGGGCTTTTAAAATATTCGTTTGAAAATTTCAATTGACTAATTATTAATGGCTCCTGCCCATAATTGTATATTTGCAAGTTTTGATTTCCTTCGGATGTAATTGAAACATCTCCAAAGTTAAGTTGATTTGGAGTGGATATATATGGCGAAGATATTTGAACACTACCAGCATAAGACGCAGAAAGAACATTTTCACTGTTAGAATTTGCTAGAATAATATTACTTACTCCAATATTATAGTAACCAGCAACTCCATTTAGTAAAAAGTAGAGACTAACTGCCTTTCCGTTTTTTCCTGTAAAATTCTTATTTCCAGGCGAAAAAGTAATTACCCTCAAGGTGTTTGCATTCAATTGATTTACACTCACGACATGATCATCAGAACGGAACAATTGAGCCGTTCCTACTGTGTAAGACATGAGGGAAGGCAAATTAAGGTCAAACTGAAATCCAGTAAATGCCTCCATGTTGTTTATACTAATATCCAACTTGCCCGATGAACCTGATGCAGCCACAATACTACCCACATGAATTTCATTTACAGCATAAGCTACAGCATTCAAATTTAAGTTGATAACCGCTTGGTCAGGATCATTGCTTTTTATTTGTAACTGCTTTGCAAGTGTTGCTTTAGCTGTAGGTGTAAACTTGACAGAAATCCATTGACTAGAGCCTGCTGTTAAAACAAAATTATTGATTTGCGTTGTTGTAAATTGTGAATCATTAAAAACCAAACTTGTAATATTCAAATCAGAACTTCCTTCATTTGTGATTTGGAATCCTTGTTCAGCAAATGATTCTAAAGCAACTCGTCCAAAATCTAATCCCGTAGTTGAAACCTTAATATCGGGAGCTAACACAGTTACATCGCCATTGCTTGTACTGTTAAGGATATTGTTTGATTGACTATTACCTATTGTAGCCTGATTCAAAAGTAGCGGAAAAGCTGCTGGTACCGAACCCGATTTTAAATTAAAACTAACCAAAGTTCCAACATTGCCCAAGAAAGCAGTATTATTCAGAGAATAACCAATCAATCGCAAAACATTTCCTACAAGCAAGCTAGCATTAAGGGCATGTCCCGAAATACGGGACGCATTTAAGTGCGCAGAACCATCAATATAAATAAATCCTTCTGGAATGGGAATATCCAACTGAAAGGCAACGAAGGAATCACTATTTTCTGCTTCTAACTGAATACTAAATTCAGTAGTGGGTTGCACAGTGTACTGACCAATTTTCAATATATTATTGGATTGAACCAACAAAACATGAAAAAGGAAGATATAAAATATCGTTATTTTTTTCATAATGTTACAATTTTTTCATCGTGTTATTGACTTCTTTGTTCCTATTATCAACCCTTTCGCTTTGAACGAAAGGGTTGATGAAAATAGTTATTGTACCATCATTTTCATTGCAGGACAAACACTTTTGGCTGCTCCTTGTCTTATTTCAAGTTTATACACGAACAGACCTTTGTTCTGTCGAGCATTCCAATGAATCAGATTTTCACCTTTCAAAGGATTTGTCATGCGAATTACATCTACTTCTTGTCCCATCAAATTCAATACTCGCAACACGATTTCATCCACAGACTCATAAATACGAATTGGAATAATCGTTTGACCGTTTACCGGATTTGGATAATTCTGACCCAATTCAGCAATCGATTGATTCATATTTTCATTAATATCACCAATACGCGATAATATGAAATTGACATTGATAGGTGAGCCATTTGCTTTCCCGAATACAGTGGAAACAATTTTACTTCCTGTTTTTAGTTTTAGTAATGGAATTCCTTCTCCGCTTTGTATGTTTTTTCCAGTCATACTATAGAATATCAAACGTAAGGTGTCTCCACTCAAACTATTACCAGATTCAAAACCTTCTAAAGCGTTTAAAATCTGAACATCTTCCATTCCTGACATTCCTTTTATATCCATTTGGATAGCTCCAATTGCCACATTGGTATCAGCATAAAGCGTATCATTTTGCATATAGAGTTTAGTTTCAGGAATAACTGACGAAGGTGCTTTTTGCGACCCATTCAACACTAAATTGACTACACCTACAATATCCAATACATTAATATTATTATCCGAATTTACATCTGCAGCTTCTGCAATAAAGGGTTGTGGGTTGTTATTCAGTAAATATGCCACAATAGTAGTAACATCCAGTACATTAACATTTAAATCTCCATTAGCATCTCCCTTACTGGCGGTGAATGGAATTGCTGAAACTACTTTTGATGAATCAGTTTCCGCCATATTGGTACGCAGAATCTTGTAGTAATAGAAGTACTTTTTATTAGGCGTTACTGCGAAGTCGGAATAAAGTGTATCAAGTATCAAAGAAGAGTTAATCAAAACAGGTTGTGAAAGCGTGGAATCATTAATCTGCTCCATACGATACATATTGAAGCCTAGGCCATCTTCCAACTTGGCATTATTCCACTCTAAAGCGACTTTGCCCAAGCCCGGAGTTGCCATAAATTCAAGAGAAGACGAACTGGCTGCACTAATTAAAAAGTCGAAACGCATATCTTCAGTTGGTATTTCCCAATCGTTTAACCCTTTGGCTCCAACTACCCTTATGCGATTGATTCCATCACCTGAAGTCAATTTTACTGTTTTATAAACCGTATAGATTTGTCCATCCTCCGACCAGTCTCCATCTTCATTAACAGCATTTGATGAAAATGGATAACGTACTCCAAAACTAACTTGTGGAGCTATAGTTTTATCCATCGGACGGTTAAAATATACATCAAAGCGTTGCTTCCCTACTCCGACTGGTTCGACCACTTCATCTTGTGCATCTTTTCCATTGACAAGAACTTTCCAAACTACTGCATGGCAGGAGTCTGGTGGAGCATTTAAAAACGGTTGAAAAACAGCTTGTGGTCTAGTCGCTTCTTTCATAAAGTCAAATGCAAATGCTTCCATTTTCTTTGAATCGTTCGTCCCCCAATATTGATATTGCATCATTTGGAAATCAGCCGAAGATTCAGTGAAAAATTTTATATTGATATAACTTCCATTGATATAATGTATGCCATTTCCTACCCATCCAGTGTTAGGTGCTGGTGGTTTTGAGAATTCGCTTATCCAAGAATTCTGATCAGTTGAATTTGAGTTTTCAATATAACCAGGATAAGATACACCATAATTAATAAAATTGTTGTATTTCATTGATATTCCCTGTGACCTATAAAAGGCATAATCTAAAGTTGAAAAATATGGACTTTTACTAGTTGATCGGCCAATAAAATTATTTTTATAAAGGTATGTTGGTGCATAAGATCCAGAAAGGACTCCAGCTTCATTTGAAACATAATTACAATTAACCAAGGAATCTATTACCCCAATTATGTTTACATTATCAAATATACAATTGAAAACACTCGCTCTATTGCTAGAAGCGGCTAATGGACTATTTAAATTCTCAAAATTACAGTATGAAAATCGATTATTATTAACAATATCATTTCCGAATACAAATATTGGGCTTCCAGAACCACCATTATAAACCGTTTCTTGTCCTATGAAATTTATCAAACTATCAGGTTTTCCATCAGCGATAAGTCTTCCATTTACAGGGATTGACTTTCCCTTATAAAAAATTATTTTAGCTCCTGGTTTAATTATTAGAGTTCCATTGGTGCCTACTTTATAACTGTTATTGACAAGATACAATCGATTTGGGTATAAAGTTTTAACTCCATCTAATACCCCAGATAATTGTTCTCCATTTTCCACCGTAAATACATATTTTTGTACAATCGTATCATTCGAACCTTTAAACCAGCTTAGTAAATCAAATGTAATATCACGGTCGTGTGCCACATTGGAACTTATATCAAATATCATAGGATCATTTTCACTGGTACGTGTTGCATAAGGACTTATACTTCCTAAATAAGAAGTAGGTTTTATAATATTACAAGTAGTTGGATCTTCAAATTCTGCTAATCTGATTTTCCAATATACACTATCCACTTGCCCGCCTGTATTACGTGCCCTAAACCATAGTTGAATTCGTTCGCCGGCATCTACTCGTCCGTCTTTATCATCATTCCCTATCGTATCTATCAAAGCATTGTTTAGAAATACTACTTCGGGCTTAGGTACAAAAGTTAATGCTTTATAAATATCAAGATATTGTTCAGTGGATTGAATCAGTTTTACCCACATAAACTCGTTGGTTTCCGTATCATAAGGAATTAATTTCCTGTAAAGCGACAACGCAGCGGAAACAATGGGTGCAGCCATTGAGGTCCCCTGAAAAATCCTGTAATTTCCATTCGGAATAGTGCTAATAATATTTGTACCAGGAGATTTTAATTCGTAGTTAAATAATTCATTATACCTACTAAACGTTGGTCCATCAGAATCATAATTGCTAAATGACCCATCAGGTGAAGCAACTCCTAGAACATAAGAAAAAGCTGCTGGGTAATTGGGAGAACATCCTTGGCAGGGTCCTATATCCATCCCATCATTCCCTGCTGCTGCAACTAATAAAGTAGTCGCATACGCATTAGCCAATACATCTTCCATAGCTAATGATCGGGCATACGAGCCAAAACTCATATTGATAACGGTTGCTCCATGCATAGAGGCATAAATAATACCTTTTGTTATTGTGGCAGCATCTCCTCGTCCGGAAGATTGGAATACTTTGATAGGCATAATCTTGGCTTTCCAGTTTACACCCGCAATTCCTATTCCATTATTGGTTTCTGCAGCAGCAATTCCTGCCACATGTGTACCGTGACTGTTATCGTCCATCGGGTTGTTGTCGTTATTGATATAATCCCAACCACGTATATCGTCAATTAAACCATTTCCATCATCGTCTATTCCATTACCGGGTATTTCGGCTTTATTTGTCCAAATCTTATTTTTCAAATCGGGATGATTCCAGTCCACACCTGTATCCAAGATGGCTATTACTTGTGTGCTATCTCCTGTAGTTTGTTCCCATACCTGATCAGCTTTCACGGCAGGGATATACCATTGCTGTGAGTAAAATGGGTCATTAGGTGTTACAGCAGTTGAAGATATGCGTTGGTTGGGTTGCATCTTTTTTACATCATCGGGTGTAAGTATTGGTCCAACAGGATTCATAGCATCCACTGAATAAATATAATTTGGTTCTGCATATTCTACTTCGGGCAGAGCTTTGAGTTCGTCTATTACCTGAAAGATATTAGTTAATTGAGTATTTGTTGATTTAGGTTCAGGAATGCTTATTCTGTAAATATTATCTAATCGGGGAATATTCATATCTTTTCCCTGCGGACTTTTCATCATTCGGGAACGAGTAGGTTTTTGTACATTTGGGAAAAGTTTTTCCAAAGCACTTACACCATAGTTTTGTAGTACTTTGTCTACAGAATTCACTCCAGCAGCTTTTACTCTACTTCCTTGAGTTACTGTCACAGCATCTTTAAATTTGATAAGTACTTCGTTAGGAACAAAGTTCATTTGATCGGAACGTGGGTCATGGGGTTGATCCTGATTTCTACCTGTAAAGTTTGAGGCTTTCTCTTGCCCCAAACAAATGCTTATTGAAAATATAAGCATTAAAACAAATAATTGATTTTTCATATAGCTTATTTTTTAATGAATTTAGTATGTCAGAATGAATTAGCATATTTTCATCGTGAATGAATACTTGGTATCTGTCAAGCCTATTTATTCTAATAAGTGATAAATATTGGTCCAAATTTAGTGTATTTTTTTGTTTTTTAATGTTTTTATTCAAATTATTTTTGACTTTAGGCGGATTATTTTCTTGAAAAAGGATTGTTTTCGTTTCTCAGATTGACATAAGCTCTACTGTCTTTTTTTTTCGGCTTGCTGCCAACGGATAAGGCTAGCCGACACCGCCCTGCGGTGAACTGTCTGACTGCGGAACGCTGTCGGGCAGGTGGCTTGGCTAGCCGGTGTTAGCGGTTAGGCATTTATTGTAGACTTGTAATTAGTTTTTTCATCTTTTCTTTAAGTTTATTTCGTTTTACAGTTTGTTGTTACATAAAAGTTGTCGACTTTCTTAAACTTGCAATCTGTTGTTTATACTTAGCTTTTGACTGTTTCCAACTAGCCGTTTATTCAAAGTTTAATGCTGTTTGTTATATGTAAACTGTCTTTGACTGTTTCTAACTAGCAGTTCATTCAAAGGTTAATGCAGTTCATTCAAAGGTTAATGCAGTTCATTCAAAGGTTAATGCAGTTCGTTATATGTTAACTGCGGGTGACTGTTTCTAACTAGCAGTTCATTCAAAGGTTAATGCAG
>JAAFGX010000084.1 GCA_010365115.1 Paludibacter sp. | reverse complement strand
ATATCATATTTATCATATAAATTAGATAATTTTTGGGCTGTTTATTTCACAAATTAAAGGAACAAAGTCTATGCGCTCTAAGCGCCTAAACCAAAAAACTTATTTTTGAAATTAACCATAATAGAAAAGAGTACCCACTCAATCTTAACCTTATTACTTGTTTAAAAACGCAAATGGAACATCCCGATTTATCGTGGAACACACTAAAAAGGGTAGAGCAAAATATAAAAATACAAATTGATTGGAAAATAAAACAGACATATTGAATTTTGGCAAAGTCGTTTCGGTGCGTGGAAGTGTAGTGGATATAAAGTTCGATACGCTTTTACCGCCTATAAATACAGTGTTGCATACAGGAGATCATGAGCAAATCATAATCGAAGTGCAGGAGCAGCGCGATGCTCATCATGTTCGGGGAATTGCACTAACTCCCACTCAGGGATTAGCACGAGGTATGGTTGTGAAAACCGATGGAAAAGAACTTAAAGTTCCTGTCGGGAAATCAATAATGGGGCGAATGTTCGATGTTTTCGGCAATACTATTGACCAAGGGAAGCCATTATCATCTGATGTTGAAAGACGTAATATTCACCAAACACCACCACCATTGATAAAACGGTCAACCAAATCCGAAATTTTTATAACAGGCATTAAAGCAATTGATGTATTGGTTCCCTTAGAACGTGGTGGAAAAGCAGGTCTTTTTGGTGGCGCTGGTGTGGGCAAGACAGTTTTGCTTACAGAAATGATTCATAATATGGTGGGGCACAACAAAGGTGTAAGTATGTTTTGTGGCATTGGTGAACGTTGTCGTGAGGGACAAGAACTTTATCATGACATGAAAGCAGCTGGTGTACTCGACAATATGGTGTTGATGTTTGGGCAAATGAATGAGCCTCCTGGCGCTCGTTTTCGCGTGGGTCATGCAGCGTTGACTATGGCTGAATATTTCCGCGATGATGAGCAACGCGATGTGCTGCTACTTATCGATAATATTTTTCGTTTCATACAAGCCGGTATGGAAGTGTCGGGCTTAATGGGACAAATGCCTTCACGTTTGGGTTATCAACCCACCATGGGAACCGAGTTGGCTAAGCTAGAGGAACGAATCGCCAATACGGCTGCGGGAGCTATCACTTCTATTCAGGCCGTGTATGTGCCTGCCGACGATTTAACCGATCCTGCTGCGGTGCATACATTTTCCCATCTTTCAGCGTCTATTGTGCTTTCGCGCAAAAAAGCAAGCGAAGGTCTTTATCCGGCTATTGATTTGCTGCAATCCAACTCTAAAATGGCTACACCCGGAATAATTGGTGAGCGACATTATAACCTGGCGCAAGAGATAAGGCATACTCTTGCTCAGTATGAAGAACTTAAAGATATTATTGCCATGCTTGGTCTGGAACAATTATCGGTTGATGACCGCAATTTGGTGAACCGTGCCCGACGCTTGGAACGTTTCTTTACCCAACCTTTTTTTACAACCGAGCAATTCAGTGGTTTGAAAGGAAAAGAGGTCGATTTGGAGGATGCACTGAACGGATGTGAGCGTATTCTTGCCGATGAATTTAAAGATTTGCCGGAGAGCGCATTTTACATGATTGGAAATATTGATGAGTCTAAGGAAAAAGGAGATAACAAAATAAAAGAAGATAAAAAAGAAGACGATGAGAATAAAGATGAAAGCAAGAATAAAGACGAAAGCAAGGAAGAGGATAGCAAGAAAAAAGATGATAACAAGGAAGATAATAATACAGATACCGAATTGAAAGAAAAGTCTGAAAAAGACACCAAAAGGCAAGCTAAATAAAATTGAACAATGGACTTAAAAATTCTTCTACCCTATCGGATTTTCGCTGAAATTAAAAATGTCAGCAATATTGTTGCAGAAACCAGCGAGGGATCTTTTGGTTTGTTACCACAAAGGCTCGATTGTGTTGCAGCATTAGTTCCCTGTATTTTTATGTACGAAACGGATTCAAAAACAGCACATTATTTAGCCGTTGATGAAGGCATATTGGTAAAAGCAGGGTCAGATGTATTGGTGTCGGTTCGGAATGCTTTTGGTGGTACCGATCTTGGAAAGCTTCACGAATCGGTAGAAAAAGAGTTTAAGAAAGTGGATGATAATGAAAAGAATATCCGTTCTACTATGGCAAAGATTGAAAGCGGATTCCTTTTAAACCTGGAAAAATTTCGAAAAGAATAATATAGAGTCAAGAGCCAAGAGTCAAGAATCAAGAATCAAGAATCAAGAGCCAAGAGTCAAGAATCAAGAGCCAAGAGCCAAGAGCCAAGAGCCAAGAATCAAGAGCCAAGAATCAAGAGTCAAGAATCAAGAGCCAAGAGCCAAGATTCAAGACAAAAAATAATAACTATGCGTAATTATTAATTGTGCATTATTAATTATTAATTACTTATAAAATGGAATCTACCGATAAAAATAGTCAGAACTTGTTCAGCAAAAAGGTTGAAGAAAAAGCCCGTCGCAAATTACAAGCACAGCACAATGATAAGAAAAGTGTTTGGTTTGGATTGGGAATGATGGGAATAGTGGGTTGGACTATTGCAATTCCGACCTTGATTGGAGCTTTATTGGGGATATGGCTTGATAGTAAATATCCTACAACATTTTCATGGACACTATCCATGTTGATAGTAGGTTTATTGGTTGGTTGTCTAACTGCGTGGCATTGGATTTCAAAAGAAGATAAAGAAATGAATCAAAAAGACGAAAAAGATGAATGAAATTTTATTTATGATTGCAGCATTGGTAGTGGGGTTAACATTAGGAACTCTTTTCTTTGGCGGACTTTGGTTTACGTTAAAAAAGATAACTACCGTAAAAATGCCTGCTATTTGGGTTATCAGCAGTTTCTTTTTGCGAGTAAGCATTGTATTGATTGGATTTTACTTTGTTGCTCAAGGAAGTTGGCAACGGCTTCTCATGTGTTTGGTGGGCTTTATTGTAGCCCGCTTCATCGTTACATATCTTACTAAATCCATTAATGTTAAACAATAAAATAGAGCATTATTATGAAACTTAGTCCTGACGAAACCATATTTTGGCAAAATGGATTTATTACCATTAACCTTACCATTGTTACTACATGGGCTATCATGCTGGTGATGGTAGTAGGTGCAGCATTGATAACACGAAAACTCAAAACTGGTATTCGTATTTCGCACTGGCAATCCATTCTTGAGATGTTGGTAACAACTATAAACAATCAGATTAAAGAAATCGGTTTAAAAAAACCCGAAGATTACATCGGTTTTATCGGTACTCTATTTCTATTTATAGTTGTATCAAATTTTTTAATCGTATTCCCCTGGTACGAACCGCCAACAGGGTCACTATCCACTACCGCTGCACTTGCAATTTGTGTTTTTCTGGCTGTACCATTTTTTGGAATTGTAAAATCAGGCATTGGAGGTTACCTCAAATCATATATAAAACCAACATTTATTATGTTACCATTTAACTTGATTAGTGAAGCTACCCGCACACTAGCATTAGCCGTGCGTTTGTTCGGTAACATCATGAGTGGAGGAATGATTGTGGCTATTCTTTTAAGTATAACGCCCTTTATATTTCCCATTGTAATGCAAGCACTTGGGTTGCTTACAGGAATGGTACAAGCTTATATCTTTAGTATTCTGGCAACAGTTTATATTGCAGCGGCGGTACACGATTCCAAAACAACAGATAAGAAAGAAATACCGACGCCTTCAAAAACTTGATTTTTCTAGACGTCTTTAATAATAACTAAATAATAGGAGAAATTAAAATGGACAGTGTATCAATTATTGCAGTAGTATCGATTATTACTGCCGGTTTTTCAACAAGTATTGGATGTATGTTCCCGGCTTTAGGCGAAGGGAAGTCTGTTTCAACTGCTTTAACAGCAATTGCACAACAGCCCGATGCAGCACCAACTATTACAAGAACGTTGTTCGTAGGTTTGGCTATGATTGAATCAACAGCGATTTACTGTTTTGTGGTTTCGATGATTCTTATTTTCGCTAACCCTTTCTGGACTTTCATTATAGCAAAATAAAATAGACAGTATGCAAATAAACTGGTTTACCGTAATAGCGCAGATACTAAATTTCTTTTTGTTGATTTGGTTACTGAAACGTTTTCTGTATAAGCCTATACTCAAGGCTATTGACGAACGCGAAGGGAAAATTGCGTCACAAATAAAGGATGCAGAAGCGAAAGAAAAAACAGCTAAAAAAGAACAGGCTGAATTCAGCAAGAAAAACGAGACCTTCGACAAAGAAAAGAAAAAGTTAATGGACAAAGCTATTACCGAAACAAATGAGGAGCGCGAAAAGCTTCTTGAAGTTGCACGGAACGATGCGGCTGAGTTGAGCTCAAAATTGGAGAAATCATTGAAAGAGATGCAGGAAAATATGAATAGCGACCTTGTGCAAAAAACGCAACATGAAGTTTTCGAAATAGCTCGGAAAACACTTGCCGACCTTGCTTCCGTAAGCCTTGAAGAGCAATCGGCTAACATTTTTATTAAGCGTATAAATGAACTTAACAAGGAAGAAAAGAAACAATTCTTAGATGCCTTTAAATCCGAGTCAAGCTCGGTTCTTGTGCAAAGTGCGTTCGATTTACCTAAAAAACAGCAGACCGAAATTACAAGTGCTGTGAATGAAATACTCGGCTCGAAAACTCATTTTCAATTTAAAACCACACCCGAAATTATTAGTGGTATTGAACTTACTTCCAATGGGTATAAACTGGCATGGAGCATTTCAGAATATCTGAATTCTCTGCAAAAGAGTATTTCCGAAACGAGCAATGAAGACCCAAAAGTTGAAGCGAAAGAAGAATCAAAGGAAAAATCGAACGAAAAGCCAAAAGCTGAAGCAAAAGTTGAAGCAAAACCAAAGGCAAAGGCAAAAACCTGATTTTCAAAAGTCCCCTTTAGGAGATTTAGGGGTCTTTATCTGTTTGATTACCAATCTTATATTTAATTATTAATTGTGCATTATTAATTATCAATCACTTAACATGCCAATAAACCATTTTAAAAATACAATAAATACTACATTCGAGGACTTGGAGAAAGGCAGAAAAAATTACAAACTTTCTTTTGAACTCCGCGAAGTGGGTTCTGTGGTGAGTGTATCGGCAGGAATTGTCAAAATTTCGGGCCTTCCGAACGTTGGCTTTGAAGAATTATTAAAGTTTCCGGGCGGTTTATTTGGCATAGCCTACAATATTGATGAAGATGAAATTGGTGCTATTCTTTTGGGTGAAGATGCTCTTTTAAATGCCGGTGATGAGGTGGAACGTACCGGTCGTGTGATGGATATACCTGTCGATAATTCGTTGATTGGTAGAGTGATTAATCCATTGGGCGAACCTATGGATGGTAAAAGTATCGTTTCATTTAAGCAACGACTGCCGATTGAACGACCTGCACATGCCATCATGGATCGCGAGACTGTTTCCGTTCCTTTGCAAACAGGAATAAAAGTGATTGACGCACTCATACCAATTGGTCGGGGACAACGTGAATTGATTTTGGGCGACCGACAGACAGGCAAAACTGCCATTGCAATTGATGCCATTCTCAACCAACACGGCAAAAATGTCCTGTGTGTGTATTGTGCCATTGGTCAGCGAGCATCGTCTATTGCAAAAGTTATTGCAAATCTTCAGGAAAAAGGGGCGATGGAATATACCATTGTGGTTACAACCGAAGGAAATAACGCACCGGGATTAAAATACATAGCGCCTTATGCAGCAACCAGCATTGCCGAATATTTTATGGAACAAGGTCGTGATGTGCTTATTGTTTATGACGACCTCACACATCACGCACGTGCCTACCGCGAACTTTCTCTTTTGCTAAGAAGACCTCCCGGACGAGAAGCGTTTCCCGGCGATATTTTTTATATCCACTCAAGATTATTGGAACGATCGACTCACCTAAACGAAAAACTCAAAGGTGGTTCACTTACCGCTTTGCCAATTATTGAAACAGAAGCTCAAAACATATCAGCGTACATACCTACAAATCTTATATCCATTACCGATGGACAAATTTACCTTTCCCCTAAGCTATTTGAATTAGGAATATTGCCGGCTGTCGATGTGGGTAAATCTGTTTCGCGTGTTGGAGGTAAAGCACAATTGCCGGCTTATCGGTCTGTGACAGGTAACTTGAAACTTGATTATTCTCAGTTTGAGGAATTGGAATCATTTTCTCGTTTTGGCACTCGAATGGATGAAGCTACAAAAAAAACCATTGAACGTGGAAAGCGAATCCGGATGTGTTTCAAACAACACGAACTTCAACCCATGTCGGTTCCAGAGCAAATAGTGGTACTTCTAGCATTGACTAGTGGACTTTTCGATACAATACCCATTGAAAAGATGAAAGAAGCTGAAGTTGTGTTACAAAAAAAGAACACTGAACTTCCTGCCGAATTGCTAAAACGGTTAGTATCTGATAAAGAATTAAACGATTCTGACCGAAAAACAATTTTGAAAATGGCCGGGGATATACTTGAACCATTTCAGGAAAAGCCTGACACAGACCAAAACAATACCTGATGGAAACACAAGCAAGTTTACAGAGAAAACTGAACGGCGCCACCGACCTAAAATCGGTGGTTAAGTCAATGAAAGCGATGGCAGCAGCAAATATCGGACAATATGAGCTGGCTGTTAGCTCACTCGGCGATTATTATCGAGCAGTTTCGTTGGGTATTATTGCTTATTTCAGGCAGGAAAAAATTGATATTATAACCGAACAAAACTCATTAAAAGGAAACAAAGAGAAATCAATTTATGCTATTGTTTTTGGCTCAGACCAGGGTTTAGTGGGTCAGTTTAACGATTCGCTTAGTGAATTTGTATCACAATCGCTTAAAGACTTATCGGGTAAAAAAGAAATATGGGCAGTCGGCGAACGAGTTCAGTTGCTGCTTTTAGATATGGGATATACTACCTCTCAGCTTTTTCCGGTTCCCAATTCTGTGAATGCAATTACGCCGCTTGTTCAGCAAATTTTAGTAAATAGTGAGGAAATCTTTGATAATAGAAACGTAACCGAAGTTTATATTTTCCATAATAAACCAAACTCAAGGGCTGGTTACGAACCTGCGATGCATCGACTGTTGCCGTTGGACGAAAAATGGAGGCAGTCGCTTACAGAACTTAAATGGCCTACCAAACTGATACCGCAGGTTATTGGAGGAGTAAAGCCAACGTTATCGGCACTTATTCATACCTATCTTTTTACTACACTATTTAAAGCATGTGCTGAGTCATTAGCCAGCGAAAATGCAAGTCGTTTAACCGCTATGCAACGCGCCGAAAAAAACATAGATGAGTTATTGGACGATTTGACCCATAAGTTTCATAGTTTACGTCAAAGCTCCATTGATGAAGAACTATTTGATGTGGTATCAGGGTATGAAATGTTATCTAAAAAACATTCTTAATTGTGATTGCGCTATTGTTTAAAATTTCTATCCGGTCAAGAAAAAAAACACCGACTGACACTACAGAAAGCTCAAAATAACTGACATCAATTAAATTACTGAAATATAATTAATAGAACATTTCTTTTACAAAACTGATGAATTTCCGTTTAAAATAAACTGCGAATAATGTAAGTATTTTCGGAAAATGTGTAACACCTTCCTGCCTTAAAAACATAAACTTTGCTACGTAGAAAATATATAGAGCCAAGAATCAAGAGCCAAGAACCAAGAGCCAAGAATCAAGAGCCAAGAATCAAGAGCCAAGAGCCAAGAATCAAGAGACAAGAATCAAGAATCATGAGCCAAGAGCCAAGAATCAAGAGCCAAGAGCCAAGAGCACATTGTCAATTACATTACAAATTATTATGTCAGATATACAAACTCGTTGTATATAATTAGCAATTGTATCAAACACTAAGTAAGATTTAAAAAGTCTTATTTTGAATAATATTTAATCTTTAAAATTACGAGGAAGTCAAAATTGCTGTCTTTTAGAATTATTTTCAACATGTTTTTAGTGAATTATTTTTTTAATATTCAATATTATGGATGGATTTGGAATAGGTGGTGGATTAATTTTAATTATTGCCATTTTGGTTGTTTTCGTAGGTATTTATGCGAAAGCAAGAAAAAAAAGAGTGAAATAATTTGGGGAACATTTTACGAAATGGGTTGTTGTAAATAATATAATCACTATATTACAGGAATTTTATAAACAACAAAGCCTATGATACAATACTTAAATGCAGAAACGGTGAGATTGATTATTGCCACAGGCTCGTTCCTCGCACTACTTTTTATTATTTTCTTTATTTACCGATATTTCTTTTCCCTCCTGAAACATAGAGTTATCAGGACAAATAACAAGCTCGATAACTTTGTTGTCGATTTATTTAAAATTCCTGCTCTTTGGCTGATTTACTGGATATTGTTGAAAGTATTTACCCGAATATTCCTTTCAACACTTGCTATTTATCCATACTTGAAACATCTTAACACGCTTCTGATTATTTTTTCGATTGCATGGATTTCCATACAATTTATTCGGGCTGGAGAATATTATTTGCTTCGAAAGTTCGATATGGACGCAGCCGATAACCTGAACGCTCGGAAAAACCTAACTCAAATAAAAGTATTTAAAGGCATTGCGAACTCGGTAATTATCGTTGTAGCTATTTCCATTAGTCTACTTACTTTCCAACAAGCGCGCACTATCGGATTGAGTTTGTTGACATCGGCCGGAGTTATCGGTATCATTGTAGGATTTGCCGCTCAAAAAAGCATCGCATTAATTCTGGCTGGCATACAGATAGCCATCACCCAACCCATACGACTGGACGATGTGGTGATTGTAGAAGACGAGTGGGGAAGGATAGAAGAAATAACCCTGACTTACGTGGTGGTTAAGATATGGGACGAACGTAGGTTAGTTTTACCCATAACCTGGTTCCTCGAAAATCCCTTCCAAAACTGGACTCGCAGCAATGCGGACATTATCGGAACAATATTTATTTATGTAGACTATAGTTTTCCTGTAGAGAGTTTACGAACTGTTTTGCCAGATATGCTGAAAGGCAATACCGATTGGGACGGACGTGTTGTTAATGTACAGGTAACAAAAGTAACAGAACAATATAAAGAATTGAGGGTACTTTTAAGCAGTTCCAATTCATCAAAAAACTGGAATTTACGTACGGAAATCAGGGAAAAAATGATCGACTTTATCAATGAAAATTATCCCGATACTTTTGCTAAAATCAGGATCAAAACGAATGGAAATTCAGAGAATAAATCTGTGAATTATGTAATTTAATACTGAAGTGATGTAATGCTGCTTGGCAAAATTGGCGGTACTTTTGTATTATTATCTGTCATTTGGTTTCGATGCATTTGCAAATCACAATATTAGAATGAGTAAAGTACTACTGCTATTAAAAAAGACCATAAAAGCTATCCTGTGGGTAGCTCTTGTTTTTGTGATTTTATTCGTCATAGTAGCTGGTCTTATTCAGATACCGGCTGTTCAGAATAAAATTGTAGAAACCGCAACTTCTTTTATAAGTGACAAAACTCATACACATGTAGAAATAAAAAATGTAAGCATATCTTTTCCTAAATCGGTGGTTATCGAAGGTCTTTATTTGGAGGATGTAGAAAAAGACACACTGGTTTTCATGCACCAGGCAAAAATCAATATTGCTCTTTTCGATATTTTAATGAACAAAATAAATGTAAATTCACTGAACCTTGATGGGCTGAACCTGAATCTGCATAATACCGAAACCGATTCCCTTTTCAATTACAATTTTCTGTTGACTGCTTTTAAAGACACCACCACGCAGATCAAAACTACCTCCAAAACTCCAACTCCCTGGACATTTAATGTGAATGATATCAATCTGAAAAATATCCGCATCCGTTACTATGATAATTATGGAGGGATGAACGCAGCTCTGACATTGAAAAGCCTCAAATTGAAGATGGATAAGATTGATTTGGATAACTTAGTTTTCAATATGGACGATTTGTTGGTTGAAAACCTAAACGCAAATCTGCTAATTAAAAACTCTTCAAAACCGAAAAGTGAAAAGTCGGCAGGTAAATTGCCGTTAATCACTGCCAACAATATTCAAATCAACAATTCGGTAGTGAATTTCGGGGATTCGGTCAGCAGGCAATCCGCATTTGCTGACATAACAAGGTTGGAAGTAAAAGATGGTTCAGTAGATTTAGATAACGAACAGGTTACGCTCAGTAAAATCTATCTGGCCGATAGTAAAATCCGGTATAAAACCGTTGAAACGAAACCATCTCCGAAAGCCATTCAACCAAAAACCGATACTCTCCAAAATTCGTGGAAAGTAACTGTAAAAAATGTTGAACTAAACGATAATTCGCTGGCTTATGATGTGGCAAACACGCCGGTGATTCAACATTCGTTTGATGCCAATCACTTGTTTTTTAAATACTTTACGCTCGACGCTGAAGATATAAATTATTCATCGGCCAAAACACAGGCTACGATCATTAAATTCAATGCCATTGATAAAAATAAATTTACCATTACCGCTTTCAGTACCCTTTTCAGTATGGATCACACTTCAATCACTGCAAAAAATCTGAAAGCAAGCACCACCGGTTCGAAGATAAATGGCGAAGTGAACATTCAGTACGAATCGCTTGAAAAATTGAAGGAATCGCTTCCTGAGATGATTTTGAATGTGAATTTGAAAGCTGCAAGCATCAAAAATTCAGATATTTTGTATTTTAGTCCTGATCTGGCTAAGCAGGATTTCTTTAAAAATACGACTAATGTCACCAACCTTTCGGGAATAATTACTGGATCTGTCAATAGAATGAAGGGACGTAATGTTTCAGTAACCACCGGCGAAAAGACAGAACTGAAAACCGATTTCTATATCACAGGATTGCCAAACGCCGAAACAGCATTGTATGATTTTCCGAATCTTCATGTTATTTCAGGGAAAAAAGACATCTCCATGATGGCAGGTTCTTCCCTACCCCAAAGCATCGAACTTCCCGAGAATATTGATATGCAGGTTGTTTTCAAAGGCAGGATGAAAGATTTTGCGTCGACTATCGATTTGAATAGTAGTTTTGGTTCTGGTCATTTAGTAGCAAGTATTGATAAAGATGAGAATTTTAAAGCGAACATGAATATCCCATCATTTGATTTGGGAAGTTTAATGAAGGACAAAGCGATGTATGGTCCGGTTTCAATGAATGCCGAAGTCAAAGGACACGGACTGGATCCGAAAACAATAACGGCGAAAATCAAAGCCACCGTATCGCAAATTTATCTAAACAAATACAATTATCATAACCTGACAGTGGATGGAACAGTGAACGGACGTGAGTTTGCGGGAAAATTTAATTTGAATGATAAGAACGCCGTACTTGATTTTGACGGACTCGTTAACCTGAATCCGAATAAGGAACGATATAAATTCAATTTGAATGTGAAAGGTGTTGATTTGCTGAAGCTCAATTTTAGCAAAAATGATTTGAGAATAAGCTTTGCTGCAACTGCTGATTTGAAAGGCAATTCGATGAATAATTTGAATGGAAAAATGGGAATCGGCAATATGATTATAGCTCATGCCGGAAAGAAATATTTACTTGATTCTCTGTTGGTAGCATCTATCAACCAACCACAGCGCAGTGAAATAAATATCAGTTCGGCGCTTGTGGGTATCAAATACAGTGGAACTCTTTCGCCAGTAGCACTTCCATCTGTGCTTACTCAGTTTATAAATTCATATTTCCCCATTTCCGATGCTAAACCGACAAAAACTTCAACCGATTCAACTAACTTTAAGTTTGAAATCCAACTGCACAATCACCCGGTTTTGTCAGAAGTTTTCCTTCCTGAATTAAAAGAATTTGAGCCTGGATTAATTACCGGAAGTTTTGACAGAGAAAAACAGAAATTGCTTTTAAATGGAACCGTCAACAAAATTGTATATGGATCCATTGAAATAGATAATCTTATAATGAATGTAAACACCGATTCTACTGCATTGAATTACAAAATATCAACTACAGGAATATTCAATTCTCAAATCAAACTGGATAACTTTCTGTTCGATGGACGGATGGCTGACAATAAAATGTCGGCAAATATTTCGTCGATTGATAAACTGAATAAAAAGCTGTTGATTCGCTCTGAAATTACTAAAGTCAACACGAATTATAAACTTGTTCTCAACCCAAAGGAATTCTATCTGATGAATAAGGCTTGGGATATTGCCGCCGATAATTATGTGGAATTTGGAAAACAAGGATTTTTGATTCACCATCTTTTTATGAATAATGCCACTGAACAAATCAATATAGCCTCGGTACATGATAAGTTTAACGATGACCTCAACATTGCAATAAGGAATTTCAAACTGGAAGATATTTCTCAGATTGTGGAAAAAGACAGTAGTATGCTAAAAGGAAATGTAGACGGGAATGTGTTGCTCAAACGGGTGAATAATTCGTACGGGATCATAGCAGATGCCGACATTACCAACTTAGTTTTCCAAAATATCGCCATTGGCAATCTGGTTGTGAAAGCCGATAATCCTACTACCGAAAAGTTTAATATCGACATGAGATTAAGTGGAGATGATAACAACATGACCGCAAGTGGCTATTTTATTCCCAATGGTGGCAACAATTCTTTGAACATTAAAGCTGACATACAATCACTTTCGATGAAAACTGTTCAGGCTTTTTCAATGGGTCAACTTACCGAATCTTCGGGAACAATGTCGGGTGATTTTTCAATTGCCGGCAGTACAACTACACCTGAAATTACCGGGCAACTAGTTTTCAACAATGCCTTTATAACTCCTGTGCAACTGAATAACCGGTTGGAACTGAAACACGAAACGGTTCAATTGAAGTCCGATGGAATTTATTTCAATTCGTTCACGTTGTTGGATTCAAACCAGAATAAAGCGATTATTGATGGAAAAATTCAAATGAAACAATTTTCCGATTTCGTCTTCGGATTGCATGTCAATTCAAAAGACTTTTTACTATTCAATACCATCTCAACAAAAGAAAATAATGAATTTTACGGTCGTATGATTATTGATAGTAAGATTGATATTACCGGGCCTATGTCACTTCCGGTTATCAATGCACGTGTAAAGATGAAAAACGGTTCGAACTTTACTTTTGCTGTTCCCGAAGACAAACTGACTACTGATAAAGGTGAAAATGTGGTAGAATTTGACGATTCATTAAAACTGAATTCAATATTATATAGAAGCGAAACTAAAACTCAACCAAAATCGGGATTCAAAGGATTCGATCTTTCTTCCATCATAGAAGTAGATAAGGAAGCAACACTTAAATTATTAATGGATCCGACTTCCACCGATTCACTGGTGGTAAGAGGCGAAGCAGCCCTTAGTTTCACCATGGACAGAAGCGGAAAAATGAGTCTTACGGGTGCTTACAACCTGAATGAAGGAAGTTACCTGGTTTCGCTGGAATCGGTTATTAAAAAGAAATTTGAAATTGTTCCCGGAAGCACAATCATCTGGAACGGCGATCCGATGGATGCAATCATTTCTATCAATGCCACTTATTCGGTACGGGCAACACCTATTGATTTGGTGGCAAATCAAATGGCGGGTGCCACTGATGCCGATAAAGCTGGCTACAAACAACCATACCCGTTTTTGGTAGTGCTTAAATTGCGAGGTGCGATTTTGCAACCAGAGATTACTTTTGAAATTCAGTTACCTCCCGAAGATAAAGGTATTTTAGGTGGAGCTGTGAATCAGAAACTGGTTTTATTGAATGAAGATCCATCCGCGTTAAACAAACAGGTTTTTGCATTATTGGTATTGGGACGTTTTGTACAAGAAAATCCATTGCAGTCCGAATCGGGCAGTACCGAATCGTTGGTTCGTTCTACGGTTGGGAGCTTCTTATCTACTCAATTAAACCGCCTGAGCTCAAAAGTATTGCCGGGTGTGGAAATGAACTTCGATATACAATCCTATAACGATTTCCAGTCGGGGCAGGCACAAGGACGGACACAAGTGGAAATTGGAGTAAAAAAACAACTTTTTGATGAACGCTTATCGGTGGAAGTTGGTGGAAAAGTAGACGTAGAAGGAGCAGCCGCTAAACAAAATTCGGTGAGTGATATTGCCAGCGACGTAACTGTGGAATATAAACTGGTGAAAGATGGAACGTATCGACTTAAAGCCTTCCGTCATAATCAGTACGAAGGAGCCATTGAAGGACAACTTGTGGAAACAGGTGTAGGAGTGATGTTTGTAAAAGATTTTAATAGGTGGGGAAAGAAAAAACCCCTAACCCCTAAAGGGGAAAAAGAGAAGAAATGACCCCTAGCCCCTCCCGTTAAATCGGGATAAATTGCGGGGGATGAAAAATAGTACTGTTAATTACAAACGAAATATGAATAAGTTGAAAAGTATACAAGGCCTAACTAACTTCAGTTCCCCTTTAGGGGCTAGGGGTCACATACAAAACAATAGTAACTTCTTTTTCACCTCTCCTCAAGGAGAGGGGTTAGGGGTGAGGTGTGGTTTTTTCCTTTTTCTTCTTTTCATCCTTTCCTCTTGTTCCGGTCTTTCGCACTTGCCAAAAGATGATAAGCTTTATACCGGTGCCGAAATAAAACTGGAAACCACCGAAAGGGTGGATAAAGGAAAAATTAAATCCGTAGCAACGGAAGCACTTCGTCCTGAACCAAACAAAAGTTATTTCGGAATGCGTCCCCAATTGATGTTGTACATGATGCCGGGCGAAAATCCAAAAACAAAATTTGGCAAATGGATTAAAAAACGAGGCGATGCACCGGTGTTAATGAGTCAGGTAAAACCTCAGGCAACTGGGGCAGTTATTGATGCAAAACTTTTTAATATTGGCATTTTCAACAGCATTACTTCTTACAAAATTGTAGAGAAAAAACGTACGGCCAGTGTTGTTTATAGCAGTTTTGTTCATAAACCATATACTGTCAATGAACTTACGTACGCCATTAGGGACACGAATTTGAACACCGTGATTATGTCGGAAAAAGAAAAATCTTTTATCAAACAGGGTGATGATTATAACCTCGATGTTTTGAAAATTGAACGAAAACGAATTGATGCAGTATTAAAAGACAAAGGATATTTCTATTTCAATCCCGATTATTTGCTTTTTAAAGCAGACACTTCGGTGGTTAAACACAGCATTTCACTTAAAATGACTTTAAAAGACAGCATTCCCGAAAGCGCTATCACTGTTTATCGCATCAATAAAGTGATTATCAATCAGGATTATTCGTTAAAAGAAAAGTCTGACAGTGCGCAAAATTCATTTATTTATGAAAATAATATATTTGTTGGAAATGAAGACAATATGAATATTAACCCGAAAGTCATTCTACGTTCGGTTTATTTAAAGAAAAATGATGTCTATGTCAGGGAAAATCATAATATAACGTTAAATCGACTGATGTCAATGGGAAGTTTCAAATTCGTCCAGCTAAAATTTTCTGACAGCGATACCACCGCCACAGGATATCTCGATGTGACGGTTTTGATGACTCCAATGCCCAATTATAATTTTCAGGCAGAACTCGATTTGGTAACAAAATCGAATGATTACAGCGGCCCGCGCATCAATCTAAGCCTTTTGGACAGGAATACATTCAGAGGAGCCGAATTTCTAAATCTGTCGATGGCCGGTTCGTTCGAAGCTCAATTGGGCAATAAGAAAAATCTTTATTCTTATTCATGGAATCCACAAGCCGAACTTACTTTGCCACGTTTTCTGGTGCCGTTTTATATCAAAACAAATAGTTTGTATATTCCCAAAACACGATTCTTGCTTTCTTATAATTATCTGAAAAGGGTAAATTATTTCGACATGAATACTTTTCAGTTCATCTATGGTTACAAATGGAAAGATGATATAAAACAAGAACAGGAAGTGAATCCGATGAATATCAGTTATACCACTATCGGAAATCAATCGGATACATTTAAGGCTTTGCTGGATGCCAATCCTTTTTTAAAGAAAAGTTACGAGGAACAGTTTATTGCCGGAGCCAGTTATTCGTTTACCTATAATGATCAGATGATTCCCGGGAAAAAAGTACAGTTCTATTTCCAATTGAGGGCCGAAACAGCAGGAAATCTATTTTCATTATTGAAAACAATAGGGGGAGAAAAAGTATCGGCCGAAAATCCATCAAAAGTTGTGGGCTCCGTCTATTCGCAATATTTCAAAATGAGTGTCGAAGGCCGTAACTATTTGAATTTAGGAGGTAAAAGCAAGTTTGCAACACGGTTATTTGCAGGAGCTGCCCGGTCTTACGGTAACTCTTCTGTTTTACCCTATTCAAAACAATATTTCAGCGGCGGACCAAACAGTATCCGGGCTTTTCCAATCAACTCGGTAGGACCGGGAACTTATCTGCAAAATACCGATGTAAATAGTTTTTTACAACTTGGTGGCGATATAAAGTTGGAAATGAATGCCGAATACCGCTTCGATATTTATAAATTTTTCAAAGGTGCTTTGTTTGTAGATGCCGGAAATGTGTGGTTGCAAAAAACAAATCCAACAAGTATCGGAACTCCTTTTCTATTTTCTTCGTTTATGAATGAACTGGCTGTTGGTGCAGGACTGGGGTTACGTGTCGATGTTTCCTTCTTCGTTCTTCGTTTCGATTTGGCCATGCCTTTGCGCAAACCATGGTTACCCGAAAATCAGCGTTGGGTGACAAATAAAATCGATTTTACGAGTCCGACCTGGAGAAGTCAGAACCTGGTTTTAAATATAGCTATTGGTTATCCGTTCTGATTTTCATCTGTGATTTATGTAACAATCCACCAAATATGTGTAACATAGGCGGGTCTGAAATGCCTCAACTTTGTATCGTGACAATAAAGCCACAATTTAAATTAAATACAATGAAAATTAAACAACTTTTTCCTATTGCAGCATTGTTTCTTGCTACATCTTTCAGCAGCTGTACAAATGATTTAGTATCTCAACCAGAATCTTTGGCATCGGGTAAAATATCATCAACAAATTCTTCAATGGTAAAATTTGAATCATCAACATTAAAAGCAGTGAATTTAAATCTAGCAGGCGAATTTGTCATTTTGTCGAAAACGGGAATTACCGATGTTTACAAATCATCAGTGACCGGTGACATAGGTTCAAGTCCAATTACAGGTGCCGCTGTCTTACTAACCTGTGCTGAAGTGGTTGGAAATATTTATACCGTGGATGCTGCAGGTCCCCTTCCAACAAGTATCACAGATGCCAGCAGACTGACTACAGCAGTAGGAGACATGCAAACGGCTTATACTGACGCAGCAGGTCGTTCTAATCCTGATTATCTTAATTTGGGTGCAGGAAATATCGGTGGCAAAACACTTAAAGCTGGTTTATATAAATTTACATCAGAAGTTGTTATCCCAACTGATATCACCATTTCTGGTAGTTCGACTGATGTATGGATATTTCAGATTGCCGGTACTTTGAATATGAGTTCAGCTGTGAGAATTACATTGGCAGGCGGTGCACAGGCTAAAAATATTTTCTGGCAGACTTCAGGAGCTGTAACGCTCGGTACAACCAGCCATTTCGAAGGCGTAATATTAAGTCAGACAGGTATTAATTTACTTACTGGCGCATCCATTAACGGAAGACTTTTGGCTCAAACAGCCGTAACACTTCAACAAAATACTGTAACAATGCCTTACTAAGATTATTGTTTGTTGACAAGCAGGGACTGTTTCCATATGGAAACAGTCTCTGTTTTTTTTGTAATATTTACACAACAAAGTACTGTAAACGAAATATTGTCCTATTTCTCAAAGAAACATCAACTACATAGTAAAACATAGATACATAGTTATTTTAGAACATCTAAGTGTACTATGTCATCGAAGGAAAAAACCAGGTGTCCTTTGTTACTAAGTAATAAATAATTTGGTATAGGCGTTTAGAGCGCACTCTAAAACCCCTTTCATTATTGATTTTTAATCATTTCCGATACGAGTATTAATGGACATGTTGAATATTG
>JAAFGX010000083.1 GCA_010365115.1 Paludibacter sp. | reverse complement strand
TTTTCCCTCTCCATTTGGAGAGGGTGTCCGAAGGACGGGTGAGGTCTCTTGACTTTTTTTGCTTACTTTTTTGCGTCAAGGCAAAAAAGTGAGTAGAGTTTTAGGGGCGACGCCCCTGTTTTATAAAATTTAGTAATTTTAGGTATAACACCTAATACGTTATAAACAATAAAAATAACAGAATTACATTTAGGGTAACCCTTAGGGTTACCCTATGCTTTTTTTGCGCCCCTATATTTGCATCGTCAACAAACAACAAAGTTTAATTCTATACGACGATGGCAATTAATAATCATTTTTCAAAATTTCTGTATCAAAATTGGGGGCATGCACCTCCTGGTATCTTGCAGTGATGCTCCACAGATGCTCCACAGATGCTCCACATCTGTAACATTAAAATTCAAATAAAATAATCGGCTGAAAAGCCTAAACAAAAATAATTTAATACAAGACAAAATTCGATCTTTAAATTTTATTTATCTAAATGATAGTGTAAAGACCCCATTCTTCGGATTGACATCGTCCGGTGAGCCGAAAAACAAGTGAGAAAGGCGGTTAAAAATCGTCCTTGTTTGAGCTCCGAAGTATTTCGTCGGAGTGAGTTTGGAAGGTTTCAGCCTTTCTAGCGTAAGTTTTTCGAGTGAAGCGGGTGTAGTCTTGATTTTTTTGCTTACTTTTTTTATCAAGAAAAAAAGTGAGTGGGGTTTGGGGCGAAGTCCCATAGTTAAAATGCTAAATATGATGATTGTAAAATATTTATATGTTATTTGTTTTGTACTTCTAAAAAAAACAATTTAAAATAGTAAAATTATGGCTCAATTTAATTCTACGACCTTCGGTGCAATATCCGGTCGTCACGGCAGCGCAGTAGCCGCCACAACAAAAGATGGCAAAAGTATTCTGAAAATTTTCAGAGCACCATCGAATCCAAACACTCAAAAACAACAGGTGCAACGAACAAAATTTGGTTTTGTAAACAGCGAATTGGGTTGCTTGAGGAATTTATTTAAAATTACATTTCGCAGCAACACAGGCATAAATCAGGGAGTATCCTATGCTATGAAAAACGCACTAACTGGCGAATTTCCTGACTTTGCGATTGACTTTACAAAACTCACTTTCTCAACTGGGAATGTGTATGCAGCAGTGCAAACATCAGCAAATAAAACAGTTGGTACAAAAGTGAAAACTGATTGGAACTTTACTTTAATGACAAACAGCAAAGCCGATGATGCCGTTCATCTCATTTTCTTCAACGAAACAACCCGAATGGCATTAATTGAGCAAAACATTGCTGAGCGCAAGGACATGTCAGTAGAAGTTGAACTTCCCAACATTTGGGTAGGCGAAAGCATTCATTGCTGGCTTTACTTTTCGGACAATTCCAATTTTACCGACTCAAACAGTCAGTTTATTGGTACTTTACAGTTGTAGTATTAGAGCTGTCTATTCATTGAAAACCCGATGCTTTGATTTGCATCGGGTTTTCTTCATTCGGTGTTTATTTCAGTTACTAATACTACCCAAGTTCGACATAAGCTCCAGCCTATGTCGTAGTTAAAATAATAGCTCCGCTTTTAATATTATAGTTGAATATGCGAGGTCTGGTGGTACATACCGATTTATCGGTGAGACTTCCTTTTAGCCTTGACGAAGGCGGGAGCCATTTGCCGAACAAAACGCTGCAATGCGTTACACCTAACTGATGATATAAACTCCTAAACAAGGAGAAAAAGATTATTTCCGTCTCGTCATATTTTTTAAAATTTCAGATTGTTATTTCCAATCTTTAATGCTATAAATTTTCGATAAAAAACCCCAAATTTCTTCATGATCTAGACACATTCTTTACTCCTTTTATCAATCTTATTTTTTTAACAATACTTTCCAACTCATTAGTATCGCTCACCATAATGGTTAGGTTTCCCTGAAACAATCCAGCATTAGAATCAATGGAAATGGAACGTAATGCAATATTTTTCTCCTTGGAAATCAACGAAGTAATATTCGTAACAATTCCAATATCATCGTGCCCAACAATACGCAGGGTAATTGGATACTGGGAACCAACGGATTTACCAGACCAACGGGCATTCACAATTCGGTATCCGAATCGGGCAATCATTTGAGGAGCGTTTGGGCAATCGGCTCTATGAATTTTTATACCACCGGTTACAGCAACAAAACCAAAAACGTCATCACCATAAATTGGGTTGCAGCATTTTGCCAGTCTATAATCTAATCCTTTCAAATCCTGACCAATCACTAACACATCCTCCTTGCCAATATTTTCGTATATCTTTGGTTCTTTCGAAAACGTATCGGCGCTTCTCTGTTCGGTTTGTTCTGAAAAAGTGGGTTTGTCAAGATCAATATATGCATCGCGAACCACGTGCATATCAAGATTTTCGCGGGCGATTTCCTGATAAAAGTCACTAACCGTTTTGAAACCTTTCTTTTTGGCTAATCGTGATATTTTTCCATCCTCAAGTTCAATTTTCCAGTTTTTAAAGCGACGAATCAGAATTTCACGACCCATTTCGGCATCTTTAAATTCCACTTCCTTTAAAGCCTGACGAATTTTATTCTTCGCTCTGGAGGTTGTAACTACGTTCAGCCATGCTGAATTTGGTTTTTGAGTAGGCGACGTGAGCACTTCAACCTGATCACCATTATTCAAAACATATTTAATGGTCATATTCTTCCCATTTACCTTTGCCCCTACACATTTACAACCCAGATTGGAATGAATGGAAAAAGCAAAATCAAGTGCTGTTGCACCTTTAGGGAGTTTATGTAAATCACCATTCGGCGTAAAAACAAAAACTTCTTTATCGTACAAATTCAATTTGAATTCGTCCATAAAATCAACTGCGTTCAATTCAGGATTTTCCAGAATTTCACGAATGTTTTTCAACCATTCATCCATCCCCGATTCACTTTTTATACCTTTGTATTTCCAGTGTGCTGCTAAGCCTTTTTCGGCAACTTCATCCATTCGTACAGTACGAATCTGTACTTCCACCCATTTCCCGCCCGGACCCAAAACAGTAGTATGCAAACTTTCGTAACCATTTGTTTTGGGAATTGAAAGCCAGTCTCTAAGTCGCTTCGGATTGGGTTGATACATGTCGGCAACTATCGAATAAGCTTGCCAGCATGCTGCTTTTTCTTTTTCAAGCGGCACTTCAAAAATGATACGAATGGCAAAAAGATCGTAAATGTTTTCGAAAGGTGTATTTTGCTTCTTAATTTTCGAATAAATGGAATTAATAGATTTGGTTCGCCCTTTAATCTCAAACTCGAACCCTACATCCATTAACTTTTCCTTTAACGGAGTAATGAACTCTGAGATATAATTTTCACGGGAGCGTTTTGTTTCGTTTAGTTTTTTGGCAATTCCCTTGTAAATCTCACGATTGGTATGTTTGAGCGACAAATCTTCAAATTCAGTCTTCACCGCATATAATCCCATGCGATGTGCTAAAGGAGCGTACAAATACGAAGCTTCACGCGCAATATTCTGGCGATTCTCTTCCGGAAAAGTATCCAATGTCCGCATTATTTCAAGATGTTCGGCTATTATTATAAGAATAACACGAACATCATTGGCAAAAGTGAGAAATAACTTGCGGAAGTTTTCAGTTTCAAGCGATGAATTTCGGGCATATAATTCGCCCACTCGAAGCATTCCCTCAATTATTGAAGAGACCTGAGTGCTAAATTTTGATTCAATTTCATCAATAGACAATTGTTTCTTTTCTACTAAATCGTAAAATAAAACACTTAGAACAGCAGCTTTACCAAGTCCGATTTCTCCGAGAATAATTTCAACAATTTTGATTTTATCGGCAATTGAATGTCCTGGAGTTGCACCCTCAGGCGAAAACAAATGGTAGAATTTGCCAATTATTAATCTGATCTCCTTTCGCTCATCATAATTGAAAAGAGCTGGATACTTATGTAGAAAATTGAAGTATTGTGAGCGATATGATATTGTTTTTGGCATCCTGAATCGATTTTGGCAATTTAAAAAAATCTACGTTTTTTAAGCAACTAGAATTTTGATACGCATAAAGCCAATAAAAGTCTAAAAAGTTAAGTTCTTAAAAACCATTCATACGACAAAGATACAATACAAAATTCAAGTTGTCTCAAAAACCAATACGAAAAAAGAGATAAATCAGTTAGAAAATCTGAAAAGGAAAAAATTTAATAAAAAAGAGATAAAAAAAAAGGGATAAAGGTGGTGTATTGAATTTTCTTTTCTAAATTTGCACACTGAAAAAGTTTTAGATAATTATTACAAAGAACTTTAATCAATTCACCCCGAAAGTTTAATAAAAAAAATAAAAATATTCGCATGAAAACAATCATCAAAGTGTTGCTTACTATTTCCATTCTTCTTCTTACTTATTTATGTATAATGAGCGTTATGACGCCCATCCGTTTTGAAGAATCAAAAGCAGATAGGGAAAAAGCTATTATCCAACGACTTATTGACATCCGAAAGGTTGAGCTCGAATTTAAGGATCAAAAAGGGAAGTTCACTGCCAGTTTCGACACCCTGATTAGTTTTGTAAAAGTAGCCAAGAAAAAAATGGTTATGAAAGAAGGTGCATTAACTGATAAACAACTTGAAGCCGGTTTGACTGAAGCTTCAGCTGTAAAAATAGTTAAGAAAGGAAATGCGAGCGAAATTGCGGCCAACGGACTTCAGAATTTCCGTCGTGATACAGCTTATACAAGTCTTCTTCAAGCAATATTCCTAACCGAATACACATTGCAGACTATTGATCAATTAGCAATTATACCTTTCTCAAACAATCAAAAATTCGAACTTAAAGTTAATAATAATTTTACAAACAGTACCGGGAGTAGAATTCCTTTGTTTGAGGCTAGTGCTCATTTTAAAACATATTTGTTTGATTTAGATCATCAAGAAATGCTCAATGCTATTGATTTACAAGAAAAACTTACAAAATTTCCAGGCATTAAAGTTGGTTCTATTGATGAACCAAATAACAACACAGGAAACTGGGAATAAACGTTTAACATCAATATTTTGAAGTACGGCCATTGATGTTAAAGAACATAAATTCAGTATGGAAATTACATCCGAATTCATCCATAACAATCAATATAGTTTATCCATCCGATTCAGTTCGGATGGATTTTCTTTATGTATCTATGATGAAGTGGATCATCTTATTTCAAAAAAAACCGTTTCTCAATCTTTATTTTTACTCAAAGAAAAAGCAATTTATGATTTAATTGCAAAAGAAGTAGAGACCCAACTCGAATTTAAAAACATTCGACTCATTTGTGAATCTGACATCTACACCTTGATTCCTAACGTATTCTTTACTCCCGAAATGGCATGCGACTTTTTGTATTTCGAACGGGAGAAGAGCAAAAATGAATCTGAACTTTACAGTCAACTACCCGTTTGGGAGAATACTCTAATATACTCACTTCCAACACACTTACAAAATGCAATTAAAAGAGTTTATCCAAATAAACATATAGAGCATCATCTCACTTCATTTCTATCAAAAGTTGCCAATGACAGAAATGCGTCCGGTCTGAAAATATGGACACGTTCAAAAATGCTTGATGTAGCTCTTATTACAAATGGGAAACTCACATTATTGAACAGTTATACTTACAATACACCGGAGGATTACACTTTTTTTGTTCTCAATATATTCGAACAATTATCGCTCGACATAGAAACATGCAAGGTAGACATCTACAATTTGGAGAATAACTCTGAAATTAAAAATCTATTGCAGAAATATGTGAAAGAATTAATTGTAATCGATTAATTCCAATTTTTAAATAAATATCAATACACAAAAAATAAATAAATGCGGATAATAAGCGGAAAATACAAAGGAAGACGGATTTCGGCACCTAGTAATATCACAGCACGACCGACAACCGATTTTGCAAAGGAAGGTCTGTTTAATCTGCTCAATAATCGTATCGATTTCGAAGGGATAGATGTTCTGGATCTATTTGCAGGAACCGGAAGCATTGGTATTGAATTTGTATCGCGAGATTGCAACCATGTAATTAGTATAGAACAAAACGACAAGCATTGTGCTTTCATTCGCAAAATATGCACCGATTTAAAAATCAGCAACCTTTCGTTATTAAAAACAGATGTGTTTAAATACATAAACAGTTGTCACACTCAATTCGATATGATTTTTGCTGATCCACCTTACGAACTGGATAAAATTGCTGAAATCCCCAATCTCATTTTCTCCCATAACCTTCTAAAGCCCGATGGACTTTTCGTCCTCGAACATTCCTCCAAAAACAGCTTTGAACTTCACCCCAACTTTTCAGACCATCGGAATTACGGAAATGTGAATTTTAGTTTTTTTGAATACCGCCAGGAAATGAAGTAATACTGATTGCACCGTTTATATTAGTGCTTAACACCCCGAAATACTTTAGCCATTCATTCAAAAATTTGAATTTAGATAACCACCGCAGGAGTATTCGGAATCACAAAAATCGAAACAAATAGAAGCCGCTTGAATTTAATTCGAAGCGGCTTCTGTGTACTTTACAAATTGCACTCCACTGTTATGAACTATCAACTTAATTTTTTGTTTATTAATAATCAATGATTTTTAATATTTTAAATATCCGTAGTATGAAAAAAATAGTCTTTATTACAGCACTTGGATGTATCCTTATGACGGGGTGTAGTCCAATTTTTTACACGCCCAACACATTGAATGTACCGTTAATTTCTCAAAAAGGGGAAACTAATCTTACCCTTGCAGGAAATGGTAACAGGGTAGAATTTCAAGGAGCTTATGGCGTGACAAATCAATTTGCCATAAATGCAAATGGCGGTTTATTTATACCTGCTAATCTTAGCAACGGGAATGGCGGTTCCGGAAAGTTTATTGAGCTTGGCGGAGGGTACTTTAATGCTATTGATCAAAATTTTGTTTTTGAAGCATATGGCATTATCGGATTAGGTAGTATGGAAAACCATCTGCCGTCTACCGTTGCACAATATCCACAAACCAAAGGTGACATATCTGCAAATATCATCAGATTTGGAATTCAACCCAATTTTGGTTATAAATCAAAGTATTTTTCGGCGGCAATATCTTCCCGGATTGTAAGTCTGAATTATAGCAATATTGAGGGTGATTTGATTTTCGACGGAATCAATCAAATAAATTATCTGATTGATAATCGTTCGAATTTTCTTGTAGAGCCCGCCTTAACTATAAAAGCAGGAATTGAGAAGGTTAAAATCCAAATTCAATATGGATATAGCCTGAATTTATCGAATAGTAAATTTAAACAAGACAAGCCATTTTTGACGCTGGGTTTGAATTTTGCGTTTAAATAAACTAGTGTTATGTTAAGTATAAATTGTCAGTTATAATCCTACAATCCCGTTTAAACGGGATGTACGGTAAGTAGCGTTCAACTGCTCCGAGCGGTTAGTCGCATTGCGAGAATTAAGCGTCAAAACAGTCTTAACATAACACTAGGTTTTACTTCAAAATAATTCCATACACGCCTTGTTTGCAAGATCCGATGGTTTGCAAATCGTTGTCTCTATGTCTCAACTAAAAAGGAGAGTTGTGCTTTATTTTCACCCTCTTTTTTAATTCGTGATTTTTGTGTATTTTTGCAAACCAATATAAAATTGAACAGATTACGAATGAATAAAATCCGCAATTTTTGCATTATTGCCCATATCGACCACGGGAAAAGTACATTAGCCGACCGTTTATTAGAATACACCAACACAGTTGCCGGAAAAGACTTGCAAGCGCAAGTCCTCGACAATATGGATTTGGAACGTGAACGTGGCATAACAATTAAAAGTCATGCCATACAAATGAGCTATAAACTCAATGGCGAAGAATATATCTTCAACCTAATTGACACTCCCGGACACGTCGATTTTTCTTATGAAGTTTCGCGCTCCATTGCTGCCTGCGAAGGTGCTCTATTAATAGTAGATGCTACGCAAGGAATTCAAGCCCAAACTATTTCCAATTTATACATGGCTTTGGAACATGATTTGGAAATAATCCCAATCATGAATAAAATGGACATGGATAATGCTATGCCCGAAGAGGTGGAAGATCAAATTGTGGAATTGCTGGGTTGCAAACCCGAAGAAATTATTCGCGCCAGCGGTAAAACCGGAATGGGTGTGAATGAAATTCTGGAAGCCATTGTCAGCCGCGTTCCGGCTCCAAAAGGCGACCCGGAAGCTCCGCTTCAATGCCTGATTTTTGATTCGGTTTTCAATTCATTCCGTGGTATTATTGCTTATTTCAAAATTGTGAACGGAACCATCAACAAAGGTGATTTAGTGAAGTTCGTAAATACCGAAAAAGAGTATAACGCTGAAGAAATTGGCATCCTCAAAATGGAAATGTCGCCTACAAAAACACTTGGCGCTGGCAATGTTGGCTACATTATTTCCGGCATAAAAACTTCGAAAGAAGTGAAAGTGGGCGATACAATTACGCATGTAAAACGACCTTGTCCAAAAATTATTGAAGGATTTCAGGAAGTAAAGCCAATGGTTTTCGCTGGTGTTTACCCTATTGAAACCGAAGATTTTGAGGATTTGCGTTCTTCAATAGAAAAACTACAATTAAACGATGCTTCGCTTACTTTCGAGGCTGAATCGTCTGTAGCGTTAGGATTTGGTTTCCGTTGCGGTTTTCTGGGCATGTTGCACATGGAAATCATCCAGGAACGTCTTGATCGTGAATTCGACATGAACGTAATCACAACCGTTCCTAACGTTTCCTATAAAGTGTATACTAACAAAGGCGATTTAATTGAAGTTCATAATCCGTCGGGTTTACCGGATATTATGGCAATCGACCGTATTGAAGAACCTTATATTCGCGCCTCCATTATTACACGCACCGATTATATAGGGCAAATTATGTCACTTTGCCTGGGAAAACGAGGCGAATTGGTAAAACAAAATTACATTTCGGGCAACCGGATGGAACTGATTTACGATTTGCCTTTGGGCGAAATTGTTTTTGATTTTTACGATCGCTTAAAAAGCATATCAAAAGGCTATGCTTCATTTGATTATCATATGAATGGCTTCCGCCCTTCGAAATTAATTCGGTTGGACATTCTTCTGAATAGCGAACCTGTAGATGCACTTTCGTGTTTAATTCATGTTGACAATGCTATATCGTTAGGAAAACGCATGTGCGAAAAACTTAAAGAATTGATTCCACGTCAACAATTTGATATTGCAATTCAAGCTGCTATAGGTGCCAAAATCATTTCACGCGAAACAATAAAAGCAGTTCGTAAGGATGTTACAGCTAAATGTTATGGAGGAGATATTAGCCGAAAGCGCAAATTACTTGAAAAACAAAAAAAAGGAAAAAAGCGTATGAAGCAAATTGGTAATGTGGAAGTACCACAAAAAGCATTTTTAGAAGTATTAAAGTTGGATTAATCCATTTATTCGAAATTATTTTTGGATTTCAGTAAACAAATTGTTATAATTTTTGTTTTGAACTAATAGAAAAACAACACAATCAACTATTAATCAACTCAATAAATAAACATATTCAACTTAAAATACAAATAATTAAACATATCACAAACCGCTATTTACCTATGTCAGAATTAATTGGACACATTTCTCAGATTATCGGACCGGTGGTCGATGTTTTCTTCGATTTAACTGCAAAGGAGGAATTTAAATTACCAGCCATTTACGATGCCCTGAGCATCGACCGAGGTGATGGAAGAAAACTTATAGTTGAAATACAACAACATATTGGTGAAAATACTGTTCGCACAGTAGCAATGGATTCAACAGATGGTCTTAGCAGAGGACTAAAAGTAGTGGCTTTGGGCAGTCCAATTTCAATGCCTGTTGGCGATCAGGTAAAAGGAAGATTGATGAATGTAATTGGTGATTCGATTGATGGCATGAAGCCTTTGGACAAAACCGGGTCGAATCCTATCCATCGTCTACCTCCAAAATTCGAAGATCTTACTACCAGCGAAGATGTTCTTTCTACAGGAATAAAAGTAATCGATTTGCTTGAACCTTATGTAAAAGGAGGAAAAATCGGATTATTCGGTGGTGCTGGTGTTGGCAAAACGGTGTTGATTATGGAGTTAATCAACAATATTGCCAAAGGTCACAGCGGTTTTTCAGTATTTGCCGGGGTAGGCGAACGTACCCGCGAAGGAAACGATTTGCTTCGCGAAATGATTGAATCGGGTGTAATTAATTACGGCGATGAATTCAAAAAAAGTATGGACGAAGGCAACTGGGATTTGTCGAAAGTGGATTATGCAGAAGTTGAAAAATCGCAGGCCACCCTCGTTTTCGGACAAATGAACGAACCACCCGGAGCACGTTCTTCAGTAGCTTTATCGGGACTCACAGTTGCAGAATCGTTCCGTGATGCCGATGGTGGTGGAAGCGACATTTTATTTTTTATAGATAATATTTTCCGTTTTACACAAGCCGGTTCCGAAGTTTCAGCATTGTTGGGACGCATGCCATCGGCAGTAGGGTATCAACCAACATTGGCCACCGAAATGGGCCGAATGCAGGAACGCATTACTTCTACAAAAAATGGTTCTATCACGTCAGTTCAGGCAGTTTATGTTCCTGCCGATGACTTAACTGACCCTGCACCGGCCACCACTTTCTCGCATTTGGATGCCACCACGGTATTGAGTCGTAAAATTGCCGAATTAGGAATTTTTCCAGCTGTAGATCCATTGGAATCTTCGTCGCGTATTCTTAATCCGCTAATTGTAGGGAAAGACCACTACGAAACCGCAGAACGGGTAAAACAAATTCTACAACGGAATAAAGAATTACAAGATATTATATCCATTTTAGGAATGGAAGAATTGTCGGACGACGACCGTTTGACAGTGAACAGAGCACGAAAAGTACAACGCTTTCTTTCGCAGCCTTTTGCCATGGCGGCTCAATTTACAGGAGTTCCCGGTGTGATGGTGTCAATAGAAGAAACCATCCGTGGTTTCAAAATGATATTGGATGGAAATTTGGATGAATTGCCCGAAATGGCTTTTCTGAATATAGGAACTATTGATGAAGCAATTTCCAAAGGTCATAAATTAATGAAACAGGCCAGAAAAAGTGTAAGTGTTGACTAACAAACAATTGATATTTTCGATTTTCACGATTGAAAGGATATGAAACTAAAAATTATAACACCGGAAAGTATTGTTTTCTCAGGCGAAGTAAATATTGTGAGCTTGCCAGGTAAATATGGTTCTTTTAGTATCCTCGAAAACCATGCTCCGCTTATTACAACATTACAAAAAGGAGTTTTAAGTTACGCAACTAATGAAGAATCTATCAACATTGATGTAGTAGCCGGTTTTATAGAAGTGAATAACAATACGGTTACAGTCTGTCTGGAACTGACTAACTAAATGATATGGAAACGCTAAAAAAGAATGTCACAATACTCCATACAATTATCACACTTATTATAGGTTGGACAATTTGGTGGATTTTATCTGATTTCTTCCCCGAAAATTATTTTAGCTGGTATCCGTTGATTCCGACATTTTTTTATTTGATGGGAATGATATCAATTATTGTCATTGCGCGTAAAACAAAGCGGAGCCAATTGAGTATTGTTAATATTTATATGCTCTTGAAGTTGTCAAAGTTAGTGCTATCCTTTTTGGTTATAGGATTTTATTTCGTATTCATAAAGGAAAACAAACAAACATTCGCTATTGTTTTCGGTGGATATTATTTGATATATTTAGGATTGGAAACCTATTTTTTATATAGTGCCGAAAAAATACTTAAAAATAACGACTTGAATGAATAGCTTTTATAAAATAATAGGCACGTTGTTTTTTGTTTTTTTGCTTGGATTTAATGCCTCTGCAACAGAACAAGCTTTGGCAGATGAAAAACCAAAAGAACTGGATGTAAGAGAATTTATTCTTAAACATGTTTCTGATTCATACGAGTGGCATATTACAAAATTCGGCGAAAAAGAGATTGCTATTCCGCTTCCGGTAATAGTATACAGTTCAACATCCGGATGGCACACATTTCTATCGTCTGCTTTTCACCATGGTGAGCAATGCGAAGGACTTTACATTGCTACAGAAGGAAAATTCAAAGGAAAAATTGTAGAGAAGAATAATACTGGGGCAGAAGTCCGACCTTTCGACATATCAATAACGAAAGTCACTTTATCATTGATTTTAAGCAGTATACTTTTAATAGTTATCATAATGACCGTTTCACGCTCTTATAAATCCGAAGTTTACGAATCAAAAAAAGGATTTATCGGGTTTATGGAAATGTTTATTATGAACATTAACGATGACGTAATTAAACCGTGTGTCGGAGTTAATTATCGAAAATATGCGCCTTATTTGCTGACCGTCTTCTTTTTTATTTTCATCAACAACATTATGGGAGTGATTCCAATTTTCCCTGGTGGTGCTAATGTTACTGGGAATATTGCTATAACTTTTGTTTTGGCATTGATCACCTTTTTAATTGTCAATATTTTTGGATCAAAAGAATATTGGAGAGAAATTTTATGGCCGGATGTGCCACTTTGGTTGAAAGCACCAATTCCACTGTTGCCTATAATTGAGTTAGTTGGCATCTTCACAAAACCTTTCGCGTTGATGATTCGACTTTTTGCAAATATTTTAGCCGGTCACTCCATTACTTTGGGTCTTACCTGTTTGATATTTGTAACTGTGGGCATGGGGCAGGCAATGAACACTAGCATGACCATTGTTTCTGTTGTGTTTAGTGTCTTTATTGGAATTGTAGAAGTACTTGTAGCCTATATTCAGGCGTATATATTCACCATGCTTTCAGCTGTTTTTATCGGATTAGCAAGAGTTGAAAGACATCATTAACTGAAAAGAGAAACAAGAACCAAGAATCAAGAATCAAGAAACAAGAAACAAGAAACAAGAAACAAGAATCAAGAAACAAGAAACAAGAATCAAGAATCAAGAATCAAGAATCAAGAACCAAGAAACAAGAATCAAGAAACAAGAATCAAGAAACAAGAATCAAGAATCAAGAATCAAGAAACAAGAATCAAGAATCAAGAAACAAGAACCAATGGAGTACTCGACATCCCGCCCAAGCGGGAGAATCAAGAAACAAGAATCAAGAATCAAGAAACAAGAATCAAGAATCAAGAAACAAGAAACAAGAACCAATGGAGTACTCGACATCCCGCTCAAGCGGGAGAAACAAGAAACAAGAATCAAGACAAGACTCGGTATATAAATTGTTTGCACATTTAAAAGTGTAAATTATATATGATTCTTATTGTTAAGTTAATTACAATTATAAGATTATTGCATTAAAATAAAACCCTAAAAACAATCAAAATTATGTTACTATCAATTTTATTACAAGTTGCAGCAAGTGCCGGTTTAGCTAAATTAGGTGCAGGAATTGGTGCAGGTCTTGCAGCTATTGGAGCAGGTATTGGCATTGGTAAAATCGGCGGATCAGCCATGGAAGGAATCGCTCGTCAGCCCGAAGCAGCTTCGGACATTCGTATGAATATGATTATTGCTGCTGCTTTGATCGATGCAGTTTCATTGTTCGCCATAGTAGTGTGTGGATTTATCCTATAATTTTTAAAGTTTTGCAGATTTTGCAATATCTGATTGAGAATTATGAATTGCTAATTATGAATTATTAATTATTAATTAATTATGTCGTTACTACTACCTGAATCCGGTCTTTTATTCTGGATGTTTATTTCGTTCGGAATAGTTGTTTTGATACTTGTCAAATATGGTTTCCCCGTCATTCTCAAAATGGTGGAAAGTAGAAATGCATTTATCGATGAGTCAATAGTAATTGCTCATAAGGCGCAACACGAAATGGAGAAGTTAAAATCGGAAGGTGAATCCATTATTGATTATGCTCGTCGTGAAAATGTAAGGATCCTTCATGAAGCGAATAAAACGCGTGATTTAATAATTAAAGATGCGAAAGGAAAGGCTCAGATTGAAGTTGGGAAACTAATGGAGAAAGCAAAACAGCAAATTTTAATCGAAAAAGAAGATGCCATTCGTGACATCCGACGTCAGGTTGCAGAATTATCAGTAGATATTGCTCAAAAAGTTATCCGTGTGCAATTAGAGAATAAAGATGAACAAATGAACATGATAAATCGTTTGCTCGACGAAATCAACATCTCAAAATCGTAATCGATGAACACTGGATTAATTGGAACCCGCTATGCCAAAGCATTATTTGATTTTTCAAAAAAAAATAAATCGGCTGAGCGGGTATATGTTGAAGCAAAAAAAGTAAGTGAAAGCTTTTTCAAATTTTCTCAACTGAATTCGGTTCTTGAAAATCCGGTAATGTTGAAAGCTGAAAAGAAAAAAATAATACTGATGGCGGGAGGAGGAAATGTCAGTCTGACTTTCACACGTTTCATTGATTTACTTTTACAGAATAACAGGGAATATTATTTGCAATCCATTGTGCTTAGGTTTATTGATCTTTACAGAGAGCAAAATAATATTCACTTTGGAAAACTTACTACTGCAATTGCGATTGATGAATCCACTGTAAAACGAATGATAGCGATGGCAAGTTTGGAGACTGGTGGAATTCTGGAGATTGATAAGGAAATTAACCCTGAATTAATAGGTGGTTTTACTTTAGAAGTTGATTTTAAAAGATGGGATGCCAGCGTTTCTGGTCAACTCAACAGCATACGAAAAGAATATTTACAAAAAAACAGAAATATAGTTTAAACAATTAATAATTGCATTAATTATTAATTGTTAATTATTAATTAACGAAGATGTCTGATAATATAAAGGTAAGCGAAGTATCTGAAATTCTTCGGATGCAACTTGAAGGGATTAATACAAGTGTTCAGTTTGACGAAGTAGGTACTGTACTTCAGGTAAGTGATGGCGTGGTAAGAATCTACGGACTAAAAAATGCCGAAGCCAATGAATTGCTTGAATTCGAAAATGGAATGAAAGCCATTGTCATGAATTTGGAGGAAGACAATGTGGGTGCCGTTTTATTAGGGCCTACCAGTCTGATAAAAGAAGGTTTCACTGTAAAACGCACCAAACGTGTAGCTTCAATTAATGTGAGCGAAGGAATGCTCGGGCGTGTCATTAATCCACTTGGCGAAACGTTGGATGGCAGGGGCCAGATTACCGGCGAAATGTTTGAAATGCCATTGGAACGCAAAGCACCCGGAGTAATTTACCGACAACCGGTAAATCAACCTTTGCAAACCGGATTAAAAGCGATTGATGCTATGATTCCAATTGGCCGTGGACAACGCGAATTAATTATTGGCGACCGTCAGACCGGAAAAACAAGTATTGCTATTGACACTATCTTAAATCAGAAATCTAATTTCGATGCCGGAAATCCTGTATATTGCATTTACGTAGCCATTGGTCAAAAAGGATCAACAGTAGCTTCAATTGTAAATACTTTTACAGAACGTGGGGCAATGGAATATACAATAATTGTTGCAGCCAACGCTTCCGATCCTGCTGCATTGCAATATTATGCACCTTTTGCCGGTGCTGCCATAGGTGAGTATTTCAGAGATACCGGGCGGCATGCGTTGGTGGTGTACGATGATCTCTCAAAACAAGCTGTGGCTTACCGCGAAGTTTCGCTAATTCTTCGTCGTCCTTCTGGTCGCGAAGCATATCCCGGCGATATTTTCTATTTGCATTCCCGTTTGTTGGAACGTGCCGCACGTGTTATTTCGCAACCCGAAGTAGCCGAAAAAATGAACGATTTGCCTGAATGCCTTAAAGGAAAAGTAAAAGGAGGCGGTTCATTAACGGCTTTACCTATTATTGAAACTCAGGCAGGTGACGTATCGGCATATATTCCAACCAATGTTATTTCAATTACCGACGGCCAAATATTTTTGGATGCCGATTTGTTTAATCAAGGTAACAGACCGGCTATTAACGTTGGCATTTCAGTTTCACGTGTTGGTGGTACTGCTCAAATTAAAGCAATGAAGAAAGTAGCAGGAACCTTAAAAATGGATCAGGCTCAATTTCGTGAACTGGAAGCTTTCAGCAAATTTGGTGGCGAGATGGATCCGGTAACTGCCATGACTATTGACAAAGGACAAAAAAATATGCGTTTGCTTGTTCAGCCCTTACACAAACCATTATCGGTTGAAAAACAAATTGCAATTCTTTATTGTGGCACTCAAGGTTTATTGTCGCGCGTACCTTTAGAAAAAGTACACGAATTTGAAAAAGAATTTTTACAAACTCTGGAACTTTCCCATCAAAAAGATGTATTGGATGTACTTAAAACAGGTGTGATTAATGATGATATCATCAATAGAATCGAAAGTATAGCTAAAGAGGTATCTCGAAACATTCAAGCGGCAAGTATTTAAGTAGTTACAAGTATTTAGTTACGAGCCTGCCTGCGGTAGACAGGTTACAAGTCTATGCCGATAGCTATCGGCAGTGAAAGTTATTCCAAAATAACATATCAATAATACTTTTCAATTACTTAACTATATTTTTTTTATTGAAATAAAACAAAAAATTAAATTGTAGTAATGTCTTCATTAAAGGAAATAAAAACCCGTATTCAATCTGTCAAATCGACTCAGAAGATTACATCTGCCATGAAAATGGTATCGTCGGCGAAACTGCGTAAAGCAGAAAAAACAATTGAAAATTTTTATCCCTACGAGGAGCAACTTGATAAATTACTAACTAATTTTTTAAGTGATGAAGGTGACATTATTTCGCCTTTAATTATCAACAGAGAGGTTAAACAGGTTGCTATTATAGTATTTTCTTCCAACTCCAGTTTGTGCGGAAGTTTTAATTCAAACGTCAACAAACTTTTGAATCAAACAATTTTAAAATACAATACACTTGGAAATGAGAATATAATGATTTATCCTGTTGGGAAAAAAGTATCGCAAGCATGTGTAAAAATGGGCTTTGTTCCTGCTGGAAATTTCGAAGATATGGCAAACAAACCAACTTATGAAAAAGCAATACAACTGGCTGACGAAATGATGCATTTATTCAATGATAAATCGATTGACAGTGTTGAGATTATTTATCACCATTTCCAAAATAAAAGCTCCCAGGTTTTAAAGATTGAAACGTATTTGCCCATTCAATTAAAACCCCATCCTAAAAATGTTCAGAAACTGGATTATATTGTTGAGCCCAGTAGAGATGTAATCATGAATGATCTTATCCCTAAAGTATTGAGGTTAAAATTGTATACAGCTCTTTTGGATTCTAATGCCTCGGAACATGCAGCTCGTTCCGTAGCCATGCAAATTGCAACAGATAATGCAAATGATTTACTTCAGGAATTATCATTGTTATACAACAAATCCCGCCAACAAGCAATTACTAATGAATTGCTCGATATTATGGGTGGATTGTTCAAATAGAATTTTCAAAACAAATTGTCATCGAGGCGATAAAATACTAATACCATTGAGGATACTGATCTTTATCATCCTTGCTCTTTTCATTATGGCTATGCACCTTATCTGAAAGTTTCTTTCTATTTCTATTTTCCAGATTATAACTATTTTTGTTAAATTGCTTATTGGAAAAATATTTTTCACCTTTCATAATTACATGTATAGCTTTTTCAAGTTCACTAATATCACTCGATTTCAAAATATATCCTTTCACACCTAGCTCAATCATTTTAACAAAATATTCTTCATCTCCAAACATAGTAAAAGCAATAATCTTGATGTCAGGCATAATTTCAAAGGCTTTTTGAGTTGCTTGCAATCCATTCATTCCGGGCATATCTAAGTCCATAAGTACTAAATCCGGCCTGGTATATCTTAGCATATTTAAGAATTCCTCACCATTTGAGGCTTCACCGATAACGGTTGCGATATTTTCGACAGTAATAATTGATTTCAAACTTTGTCTGAAAATTTTATGATCATCAACAATAATAATTTGAGGCTTTTTCATATATATAATTTTTTTATTTTTATTTGATCAAGGTTCTACAACCTATAATTTATACCAACTGTACATTTAAAATAGTCCAATCTATTTTAAATGTCTACTGTTGTTAATGCCGATTGCAAATTCCGCTTGCGGAAGGCTTTCAA
>JAAFGX010000082.1 GCA_010365115.1 Paludibacter sp. | reverse complement strand
GACTTGAATTTAGCAAAAGGTGTCTATTTTGTAAAACTGACCGGCAATGTGCCATTCGAAATTCAAAAACTGATTGTTGAGTAAATTACGAAAACCCCACTATATTTAAGCGATTTGAAACGAGTTGAAGGAAAGTTTCCAACATCATTGGGCGTGATATGCGTAAGACAAGAACGCATGGCAAATGGCAGTATTAAATCGACTGTTAAAGTTCCGAAAGGAATCAGTTACAAATTAGAAGGTAATTAATTGCAAATTTCGACAGGTACAAACATAAAATATTAAATAAATGAGAACTAACAAATTGAATATTTTCAAAAAACAAAGCCTGTTTTTTAGGATAAATATATATATACTTTTCAGCCTATTTCCTTTTGTTTTATCGGCTTCGAATACTATAGATTTACTTGAAGGAGGATTCAAGTATCCTGCCGATTCGATTCAAACCAGCATATATTGGTATTGGCTTTCGGATAATATTTCGGAAGAGGGTGTTGTAAAAGACCTTTACTCAATGAAAAAAGCAGGTATCGACCGTGCATTTATTGGTAATATCGGATTGACTGATGTACCGTATGGTAAAGTGAAAATACTGAGTGAGGGATGGTGGAAGATACTTCATGTAGCATTGAAAACTGCTACAAAACTAAATATTGATATTGGAATTTTTAATTCGCCGGGCTGGAGTCAGTCGGGCGGCCCTTGGATTAAGCCAGGTGAAGCAATGCGCTATTTAACCTCATCTGAAATTCATGTAAAAGGACCATTAAAATTGAGTCAGAAATTAAAAAAACCAATTGCCATTTTTCAAGATGTAAAAGTAATAGCCTATCCCGAACCTAAGGACAATCAATTGGTGTTGAATACAAAAAATGGAGAAGTAAGTTCATTTCCACTTGTTTCAGATATCTCGAAGATTAGTGATGGAGATTTAAAAACAGGCATCAGTTTACCAACATTAGAAGAATTTACGATAAATTTCGAAGCAGATAAACCTTTCACAGCAAGGAGTTTAGAATTATGGACTACCGAAACTCCGATGTCCGGAACTGCAAAGTTTCAGGCAAAAGACTCAAAAGGTGAATATATTACACTCTCTGAATTTAAAATAGACAGATATAATCCTGCCTTAGCCGTAGGATTTATACCTTATGCCCCGATAGTGATTTCTTTTCCAACCATTGTTTCGAAGGATTTTCGACTTGTAATCAAAAGTTCGTTAGAAAATAGTGGATTGGCGGAAATAGCACTTTCTGCTGCACCCAAAGTAGAGCGATTTAGCGAGAAAACAACGGCAAAAATGTTTCAAACTCCATTTCCCTATTGGAATGAGTATCAATGGGCATCTCAAGCCGAAGTTGATGATAAAGCCACAGCAGTTGATGCATCGAAGGTTATTGACATTTCAAAATTTCTTACTGCTGACGGTACATTAAACTGGAATGTACCCGAAGGAGAATGGATTATTTCGCGTACAGGTATGACCCCAACCGGCGTTGTAAATAGTCCGGCTTCGCCCGAAGCAACCGGATATGAAACCGACAAAATGAGTAAAACGCATATTGAAAAACATTTTTATGGTCATATTGGAGAAATTTTGAAACGAATACCAGAAGCAGATCGAAAAAGTTTTAAAATTGTAGTTGCAGATAGCTATGAAACCGGAAGTCAAAATTTTACGGATGGATTTTTAGAATTATTCGAGAAAAAATATGGTTACAGTGCACTTCCTTTTCTTCCTGTTTATCAAGGTAGGGTTGTAAATAGTCAAATGGAGTCGGATCGGTTTCTATGGGATATGCGTCGCATGGTTGCCGATAAAGTAGCTTATGATTATGTGGGTGGACTGAGAGATGTAAGTCATAAAAACGGCTTGACAATTTGGTTGGAAAATTATGGTCACTGGGGTTATCCCGGTGAATTTCTAATGTATGGAGGTCAGTCGGACGAAATTGGGGGTGAGTTTTGGAGTGAAGGCGATTTAGGAAATATCGAATGTAGAGCAGCCACTTCATGTGCTCATATATATGGAAAAAACAAAATATCGGCTGAATCATTTACCTGTGGTGGCAATGCATTTGCTCGTTATCCGGCAACTATTAAACAACGAGGTGACCGTTTTTTTGCAGAAGGAATAAATAACACCTTGCTTCATGTATATATTACACAACCGTATGAAGATAAAAATCCGGGAATTAATACAGGCTTTGGGACTGAATTCAACCGAAAAAACACTTGGTTTTCACAACTGAATGTATTTACTCAATACCTGAAAAGAACAAATTTTATGCTTCAACAAGGATTAAATGTCGCTGATGTAGCCTATTTTATTGGTGAAGATACACCAAAAATGACAGGAATAGCCGATCCAACTCTTCCTGTAGGTTATCAGTTTGATTATATAAACGCTGAAGTGATTGAAGAATCGATGACGGTTAAAAATGGATTGCTAACCTTGCCTCACGGGACACAATATCGCATGTTAGTTTTACCAAAATTAGAAACAATGCGACCTGAATTACTTTCAAAGATTAAGCAGTTGGTTTATGATGGTGCAATTGTATTAGGACCTATGCCTAAACGTTCGCCAAGTTTACAAAATCAACCTATGGCAGACCAACAAGTTCAGGCAATGGCGAAAGAACTTTGGGGAAATGTGGATGGAGTGAACGTAAAATCACGCAAAGTCGGAAAAGGAATGATTTTGAATGGGTTGGATATGAAGCAAGCTTTTGCAATGATTAACTGTGTGCCCGATTGTAAATTACCCGAAGATAATTCCATACATTACGGACATCGAACTCTAGGGGATGATGAAATATATTTTATAACGAACCAAACGAATGAAACTGAATTGGTTACGCCTGAATTTAGAGTACTCGGGTTGCAACCCGAGCTCTGGGAAGCCACTACCGGAAGCATTCGCTCGCTTCCTGCTTACAGTCAAAATGGTAATTCAACTACAGTACCATTAAAATTAGCACCGAATGAGAGCGTGTTTATCGTGTTTAGAAATGCAACCGATAAACCAGCAGTCAATACTTTAGAAGCCAATTATCCGACACCTGTTCTACTCAATGATTTTCAAGATTCCTGGACAGTGCAATTCGATGCCAGCCAACGGGGGCCAGTAATTCCTGTTATATTCAAAATACTAATGGATTGGACAAGTTCAACCAATGATAGTATAAAATATTATTCAGGAACAGCCATTTACAGTAATCAGTTCAAGATAAAGAAAGTGGCCAAAGGACAAAAAGTATTCATTAGTTTAGGAACTGTTACGGCTATGGCAAAAATTTATATCAATGACATTTATGCTGGTGGACTTTGGACAGCACCTTACAAGCTTGACATTACAAAATTTGTAAAGAAAGGAGAGAATTCGTTGAAAATTGAAGTAGTGAATACCTGGGTAAATCGCATAATAGGTGATTCAAAACTTCCTGAAGAGCAGAGGAAGACTTGGTGTCCTACGAATTTATACACACCACTAAGTCCATTGCAGAAATCAGGTTTAATTGGACCGGTAAGTATTAGTGCTGTTAAATATTAAAATTAAAAACCAACAAAATAATCTCAATAAATACTAATATAAATTAAAATGAATATAATGAAGAAATTAGAGTCCTATCTACTTACAATTGCATTAATTGCAATTTGTTTTACATTAAATGCCCAACAAGCTAAAATTCTTTCAATAAAAGGTATGTGGGATTATAAATTTGATTCCACTAATGTTGGGATATCCAATAAATGGTATACAAAAGACATCCAATCTGAAGGAAAGGTAGAGTTGCCCGGAACAACTGATTCCAGAGGTATTGGTCCACTTAACAAAGAAACGTCGGAATATCACCTGAACCGTGCTTATAAGTACAGGGGTGCTTTATGGTATGAAACAACAGTAACCATTCCTAAGTCGTGGGGGGGCATGGCAATTACCCTTAATTTGGAGCGGGTGCAGTGGGAATCTCAGGTATGGATTGATGGTGAATTTGCAGGAATGCAGGAAAGCCTTAGTGTGCCTCATCGTTATGATTTGACGAAGTTGATCTCGCCTGGGAAGCACCGGATTACAATTCGTGTTGACAACCGTCTTAAATATGTTATCTATCATTCACTCGGCGATTGGGTTTTTACTCATGCCATTTCTGATGAAACCCAGGGGAATTGGAATGGAATCATAGGGCGCATGGAACTTCAGTCGAAAGCTCTTGTTTCAGTTGAATATATTCGCGTGACAACCACTGATGATAATTTGAAAGCAATTGCAACCGTTGGCATTAATAACCGGTCAGAGAAATCTTCTGAAGTAACCCTCAAGGCCAATGTTAAATCCGCCGGAAGCACTGAAATAACAGTTAAAATACATGTTGATGCTGGCATTAGCACTCATCAAATTGAAATACCATTAAAGGCAAATGCGCAGAAATGGGATGAATTCAATCCAGTTATGCAAACCATGAAAGTGGGGTTATTGAATGGCAAAGAAATACAGTACGATTCCACAGAGTTTGGTTTATTTACCTTTAAATCAGATAAAAGGCATTTTATAATGAACGATCGCAAACTTTTTTTGCGGGGGAATCTCGAATGTGCAATTTGGCCACTTACTGGTCACCCGCCAATGGAATCGAAAGATGGCTGGGATCAGCTCATGGCTACCTTAAAAGAATATGGTATGAATCATATCCGCTTTCATTCCTACTGTCCGCCCGAAGCAGCATTTCAAGCAGCAGATAGGGCAGGTATTATCTTTCAGGTAGAACTGCCCCTATGGGATGGCTGGGGTAATATTGGCAATGATTCGTTAAGATGTCGTTTCCTTAAAGCAGAGGCATTCCGAATTCTGGATTGCTATGGCAACCATCCAAGTTTCAGGTTGTTTTCGATGGGAAACGAACTTGGGGGTAAAGATGACCCATGGTTAATGAATTTGGTCAGGTCTTTGCAGAAATATGATTCGAGGCGATTCTATTCATCCACCACGCACCCCATGTTTACAACTTCATCCGATGATTATTTCATTGCGGCCAATAACGCCAAAGGTGCGATACGCGGCAGTTTAACTAAACCTAATGAACGTCCGAGATTTGACGACAATTATTCTGTTAATATGACAGATGTTGACCGCCCCACAATTGTACATGAATTCGGTCAATACAGTATGTTTTTCAACCCTAAAGAAATCAGCAAATATACTGGTTGTATGAAGCCCCGCAACCTAGAGATGATGCGAGATAAGATGATAAAGAATGGTATTTACGATATGGCTGGGGCATTTTTGAATTCGTCAGCAAAATTTCAGTTATCGCTTTACAAACGCGAGTTAGAACAAATACTGTCAACTCCTGAGTTAGCCGGATGTCAGGCACTCGGATTGCAGGATTTTAGCGGACAGGGAACGACGATGTGTGGAGTTCTTGATGCTTTTTGGCAACCAAAAGGAGTAGTACAAGCAGAGTCATGGCGGCAATTTTGTTCTCCAACTGTAATGCTGGCAAGATTTGCTCAAGCTGTTCATAAACAGTCTGATACTCTTTTTGCAAAAATACAAATAGCACATTATGGCAGAACAAATCTAGAGAACGCAGTTGTTAAATGGGAAGTGCTGGTTGATTTGAAAGTTATTGCATTTGGTTCATTTCCTGCAATGAATATTCCAACAGGAGCATTAACCACAATTGGGAGTATCAGTCAAGCATTTAAAGGACTCACTATCGTACCGGCCCAACTTCAGTTACACACTTTTATTGAAAATACAACGATTGCAAATAATTGGGATTTGTGGCTGTATCCAGATGATGTAAAACCAACTCCTCCGGAAAAAGTTATGGTTTTCACCCAATGGGATGATAAGTGCAAGGAAGCTTTATCAAATGGGGCAAAAGTTATTCTTTTCCCTAATGAAAACTCTTTGGCAAATGCTTTTCCTGTAAGATGGTATCCGGTATCTTGGAATTTGCACCTTTTTCCAGGTCAACCATCATCAATTGGAATTTATCTTGACCCAACTCATGCACTTTTTTCTGAGTTTCCGACAAACAGCTATTGCGATATACAATGGCAGCAGTTGTTGGATGGGAAAGTTCAGGGAATTAACCTTACTGGCAGTTCAATAAAACCTATTGTGTGGGCGATTGATGATTTTCATTCTAATTTTCAGAAAAAATTGGCTGTGGTTTTCGAAGCGAAAGTTGGTCCCGGAAGATTATTTGTATCAACATTAAGTATATCTCCCCAAAAACAGGTTTTTCCTGAGGTCAGACAATATTTAAAATCTGTTTATGATTATATTGGTTCAGATAATTTTGACCCAATTCAATCTCTTTTAATCTCACAACTTGACAGTATTTTAAAAATAGAGTCTCTTATACCTAGCAGTATCGATGCGCCAAATGACTTAGACAAGGCAAAGCTTTATGTGCATGCAGCAGCGTTATCACCCAAAGGTTATTCTTCAACTGAAAAGAAATATGATAAAATCATATGCCAGCAACCCGGTTTTGACTATTCAGTAAAGTATAACACTGGTTGGAAAGATGATGTTGAATCGGCGTGGGTGGGTAATACAATTGCAGTTACGATTGAAGTTCCAAATGGATTCAAAGGAAAAATGGCTGTCTTTTTTTATGATTGGAATATGCAAAACCGAGACGGGCAACTATTTTTTAATGGGCAGGACAATTCAAAAATTGGTACACATGGAGAAGGGCGATGGATTTTGCTCAACATTGATGGAACCCAAAAAACCTATACGCTGCGGGCCGACCTCCTGTCGGGTGTTAACCTAATGATCACAAAACTTGCTGTGTTAAAGGACAAATAGTTTTTACTGTTATATTGAAATAAATTTGATAGATAAAATAATTAAGTAATTAGAATATAATACATTATGTTCTAATTACTTAAAATGAGATAACTAAATATTATACAAAGGTAGTAGTCCTGGACTTGCTTCCTTTCAGGTATCTTTTGACAATCCGTAACCAGAAAATTGAAGAAAATCCTGAACAGGAACATTTAAATTGTAAATACTTGTGTGAATCGATTGATGATTTAAAACTGCCTGTTGAACAACGAAAAACTTGGCTAATCTTAAATCCATATACCGCAAACAACTCACTACAAGCTTCCAGTTTGTGTGATCTCGTGAAAGTGCTGAATGCCAATTATTAAAAAAATTATTAATTAAATAAAATGCAGACAAAACCGAATTACAAATACCTTACATTGCTATGGATACTTGTAGAATTTTTAATTATTAATCATGTTTACGCCACAAGTCATATGCCAAAAGAAAATCTAACTCAAAAACTATTTTGGTCAAACAATGAGATAGCACCAGTGGATACTCATACAGGTTTTAGAGGCATATTCTCACTCACTAAGTCTTCCAATCTGGAACTTCAAATTTCAGGAGCTTCATGGTACGTGATTTGGCTTGATGGCAAATATTATTACGAAGGACCAGATCGTTACAATCCAGAATTTCCTGAATATCAAAAGAATGAAATGACTATTAATGCAGGCAAACACTGCATAGCTATTCAAGTACATTACGAAGGTGTGGATACAAGAATACTGAAAGCCATTCAGCCATTTTTGTTGTGTAAAATTTTTGACCAGGAGCAAGAAATAAATATTGATTGGAAATGTTCACAACTTAATGGGTATGATACGAAATTGAAACGCATTAACGCACAATTGGGTTGGGTAGAATGGGTTGACACTAGAAAACTTGCTCTCGACTGGCAAAAACCTAAATTTAATGATTCAACTTGGAAATCTCCTGTTAGCGTTAATCGACTAGTTGGAACTTTCACGGCTTCGGCAATTTCAAATGTGAAGTCCACTGAGATAGAACCATTATTGATAGCAGAAGGCAAGTTGGCTGAAATTTATGGTTACGAAAAAGACAACATTTCGGCTCGGTTCTTTTTACGTGATCTAGAATGTACAAAAAATCTACCACAGGGAATCTGGCGTCGTTACGACTTAGGTCGGGTTCGACTATCGAGGCCAAAATTTATTCTGAATCTTCCCGCAGGTGCAATTGTTGAATTTGCATACAGCGAACAACTTCAACACGGCAGAGTTTCTCCTTGGATTACATTGTCAACAAGTGATTCTTACAACCTGGATCATTTTGTGGCAAGTGGAGGTGTTCAGGAGTTTTTTCCGCTTACACCAAAAGGAGGTCGATTCATGGAAATTCATATCCTTGCTTCACCCGAAAAAATTCAATTTATTTCTGAAAAAGTGTTGGATAGATCTTACTACAATGCTGAACAGGGTAGTTTTACATCCAATGACATATTGCTAAATAAAATTTGGCAAGTAGGTATCAATACTTATTTATCATGTGCCGAGGATGCACTTGTTGACAATCCTACCCGCGAAAGGGGGCAATGGTTAGGCGATGTGGGAATAGTGGGAGAACAAATTGGTTCAGTAGGTTTTTCTGATTTGAAAATTGTTCGTCGGGGTTTGGTGCAATTTGCACAAAGCGCAAGAGCCGATGGAATGGTTTCAGGTCTTTGTCCTGGTGGGAGTGTTTATCTGTCGTCGTATGCTGCGCAATGGGTTCCGGCCTGCTTAGAGTATTGGCGCATAACAGCCGACAAAACAATTCTGGAGGAATTATATCCTGCTGCAGAAAAAAACATGGAAGCTTTTGAGAAATTTTTGAGTAAGGATGGTATTAGCAAAGATGCGGGCTGGGCTTTTATCGATTGGGGTTACGTTCCGAACGATGGATCTACTGATATGGGTCTTAACCTTCATTGTTATTTTGCCTTTCAAAGTATGGAAAAATGGGCGACAGCTCTTGGTAAGAAAGACAAAGCATCTAAATACAATCAGTTATCACAAAAACTCGGAAAAATTATTGCGGATTATTTCAGTTCTAATCGTACTACTACCGGTTATGATTTCGAAAAGATAGGCTATCATCGAACAGTACTAGGGATTATTAACGGATTTATTCCTACTGAAAATCAAAAAGTAGCAGTTTCGTTCTTAAAAAAGCACATCCTGAATTGTTTCCCTAATAACCCCAATGCACCGCGGTTAAGCGATCCTGACGCAAATAATCCTCAATTGATTACACCTTATTTTGCTCATTATGCATTTCCGGTCCTAGTTAATAATGGAGAAATTGATTTTGTACTTGATCAATACCGCAAATGCTGGGGTTGGGCATTGGAGGACAACAGAACTACCTGGCTGGAAGTATTTGATACACGATGGACACATTGTCATCTATGGTCGGGTTGCCCTACCTGGCAGCTCTCACGCTATGTTTTAGGTATGCAATCACGTTTTGATATCGAAAAAAATCGTTTTGACTTTGACCTGAAAGCTTGTTCATTGGAGCATGCCGAAGGAGATATCCCACTACCAAGTGGAAATTCGGTACATGTAAAATGGATAAAAAATAGCGGTAATCTTAGTTACGAATTAAGCACCGTAGAGCCAATAACAATCAGTATTCCAAGAGGATTATTGGCATCAAAAAAAGGTGTATTTAAGGTAAATGAAAAAATAAGCTTCACAATACCATTATCAAAAGTTGCAAAGTAATAGAATTTGAATCTAATTCAGAATAAATTAGTCGTTCCTTACAAGCTATACATGCTTTTGATTATCAACATAATAATATTAAAGAAGCATGTGTATAATTGCAATATTTTGTATAGAATTTAAAATCAGGTAAATTCAAAATTGAAATCAGCTTTCAATTAAATAAACATAAAAATACTTTTAAAAATGAAAAAAAAACTCACAATCTTATTGTTTCAGTTTTGTTGCTTTTTCTGTTTATATCTAAATCTTTATGCAGGAACGGTACATCCGGAAATGCATAATTTTAAGGATACTAAGTTGAATAATTTAGCAAAACATGGAACTAGGTATGTACAATCATTGGCAGGTTATTGGCAATTTAAGTTAGATCCTGAAAAGACTGGATTAACTGAAGCATGGTACAAAATAGACTTACCAGAAAAAATAGAGCTCCCGGGGTCTACAGAGCAACGTGGATTTGGACATAAAACCAGCCTGCCTGGTGTGAAATCGGGCAACTCCAAAAAACCTGATGTTTTCCCGCCAAATCAAGGCCTAACCGAACCCAGGGTAGGCAGGCTTACCCGTTTAATAACTTATGAAGGACCTGCCTGGTATCAGCGTGAAATAGTAGTTCCGGAGAATTGGGAAGGCAAACGAATTGAATTGTTTCTTGAACGATGTCACTGGGAAACAAATGTATGGGTTGATGGGCAGAAATTAAGTTCTGCGAACAGCCTTTCGACACCCCATATACATAGTCTGGGTATTTTGATTCCGGGTAAACATAAACTAACAATTTGTGTCGACAATACGATCAAATTACCTATTGGTTCATGGGCGCATGCCATTACAGAAGATACCCAGGGTAATTGGAATGGTATTATTGGCCGGATTGAACTACGGGCAACCGACCCGGTTTGGTTGATGAATGTAAAAGTTTTCCCAGATTCACTAAAGGTAAATGTTGGAAATAGTACAGGTAAATTGCAGAAAGCAAAGATTCAAGGGTTCGGTGTTACTATACCACAGAATGGTGGAATCGTTTCCATTCCATTTAAAGATACAAATCCTGTATGGGATGAATTTAAACCTGTAACAAACAAACTGACAGTAAAATTAGAAGCCGGTAAGTATCTTGATATTTTACAGGTTAACTACGGAATACGAAAACTTTCCATTAGTAACAAACAGTTTTTGATGAACGACCGTCCTGTTTTTATGCGCGGTAGTGTTGATTGTTGTATTTATCCACTTACGGGTTATCCGCCTATGGATAAAGAATCCTGGCTTCGTGTGATCCGTATTTGCCAATCCTACGGATTTAATTTTATGCGTTTTCATTCCTGGTGTCCACCTCTGGCAGCTTTCGAAGCAGCTGATGAATTAGGTTTTTTATTACAGATTGAATTACCATTATGGACAATGGATGTTCCGCAATATGGAAAACACCCGCTTCGCGATCAATGGCTCAGGGATGAGTTATACCGAATACTTGATACTTACGGAAATCATCCATCGTTTGGATTTATGGCAATGGGAAATGAATCATCAGGTTCATTGGAGGAACTTGTTCTCGCAGGTCGAAAATACGATCATCGCATGTTATACCGTTGTGAAAACGGAAACGATGAAGCTCATGGCGATTATTTTGAAACTGGTCAGCGTGGTGTCCTTGGACCACGCACTGATTGGGATCGATCATCGCTTGCTTCAGGATGGATTGCCGGTGGCACGGAGAAGAATCAATCTGAAATGGCTTCCGTTCCAACTTTTTCCCATGAAGTTGGGTCGTGGGTTATGTACCCCGATTTTGATGAAATTAAAAAATATACCGGAACCCTTCGGGCATATAATTTTGAAAGCTATAAAGAATCGCTCACCTCTCATCACATGCTCGATCAAAATAAGGATTTTGCAAAGGCAAGCGGTAAATTCAGCGTTTCACTTTACAAAGATGAGATTGAAGCAAGTCTCCGGACTTTCCCTTATGGTGGATTGCAGTTGCTTCAAGCCCAAGATTATCCTGGACAGGGAACTGCTATTGTGGGTTGGCTCGATGCCTTTTGGGATTCAAAAGGGCTGATTTCGCCTGAAGAATTTCGTCGTTTCTGCGCCCCAACAGTTTGTTTGCTGCGAATGCCAAAAAGGGTGCTGACTACTGCTGAAATATTTAGCGCAAAGGCAGAAATTGCCCATTATGGAGCGGCAAATATTGATGTAACACCAATCTGGGCATTGACCGATGAAAAGGGTAATAAAATAGCCGAAGGTACATTGCCTGGTGCAGAAGTAATTACAGGCGGAGTGACAAAATTGGGCGATATTTCCATTTCACTTAAAAAAATTGATGCCCCACAACGTTTAATCGTAACAGTGAGTGCCGCCGGAACATCAAATTCTTGGAATATATGGGTTTATCCACTAAGTCAACCTGAGGTTCAAAATAATGTACGGATTGCTCATGCATTTGATCAAGCAACCATTAATGCATTGGAAAATGGAGAACGGGTACTTTTGTTTTCATCACCAAAAGAAGGAGTGATTAATCCGGTTCGAATGATGGCAACTCCTGATTCATTATTACGTTTTAAACCGGTAAGGCCAGGCGCTAACGCTATTCCGGGTAGCTTCATGCCAACGTTCTGGTGTTTAAGACTCTTTAATCAAATTGGAACGCTTGGTATTCTATGTAATCCAAACCATCCTGCTTTGGCTAAGTTTCCGACAGAATTTCACAGCGATTTGCAATGGGCCGATCTTTTAGGACGGTTTTCAGCTGGATATTCTCTGATGGCAGCTGGTGCTGATGTTAATACTTATACGTCAATGGAGAATGCAGCCGGAGATGTTTCAGAACGATCAAAAGCCATTCTTTTGGATGAAACACCAGCAGATTATCGGCCAATTGTTCAGATTATTGATAATTACGAAAGAAACTCAAAACTTGGTGTTGTATTTGAGACTAGTGTAGGGAAAGGAAAGTTGTTAGTTTGTGCCATGGATTTGGATATTGATGCAGAAAAGCGCCCTGCGGCGCGTCAACTTCGTCAAAGTTTGCTTGAATATGCTTCAGGAAATCAGTTCAATCCTTCCCATGAATTACCGTTAGCATTGCTTGAACGGTTACTTACGGTTAAACAAGAATAGATAATACGAGACTATGCTAAACAACCATAAATACGAGAATTTATCCAGGATGATGAAAATCTGACAGAATTGTCTAAATCAAACGAAATAAAATCGATCAATAACATCCTGTTTTTATGAAAAAAAGATTATCTTTTCAGAGTTAGAAGAGTTTGGAGATGTTAATGAGTTGTTCGACGATTTGATTGAAATAGGTTTAAATTGCTTTAATCCTTTTCAGCCCGAAGTAATGGATGTGAAAACTATCCATGCAAATTATACCAGTCGATTAACTTTTCATGGTGGACTTTCTATTCAACGAAGCTTGCGATTAGGAACTGTGGATGAAGTTGTTGCTGACACATATTAACTTAATGAAATGGAACTCAATGGAGGTTATATTCTTTCTCCGTCACATTCGGTCGAAAGTGATACTTCACTCGAAAATATGATGGCTTTTATACATACTGATCAAAACTAAAATAATCTAAATAAGGGTGAAAAACTTAGAAAACATGAATAAACAAAAGAATAAACATTTTATAAATTAACAATACTAAAATATAAATATTATTATGACAGACTTAAATTTATTATACGAATCTATTTTGAATGGTAAATTAGAAACAGCTGTTGCTGTTACAAAGGAGGCAATTGTGGAAGGCGTTACTGCTCAAGAAATTATTAATAAATACATGATTAAAGCCATGGAGGAAATCGGACAACGTTTTCAAGATGGAAGAGCATTTGTTCCTAACTTGCTAATGAGTGCACGCGCTATGAAAGGTTCGCTTGATTTATTAAAACCATTATTGAAAGAAAACGCATCGGCTTCTTTGGGCAAAGTTGTAATTGGAACAGTTAAAGGTGATTTACATGATATCGGCAAAAATTTGGTTGCATCCATGCTCGAAGGTTGTGGATTTGAGGTTGTTAATTTAGGGGTAGATGTAACGAGCGACAAATTTGTAGAAGCAGTAAAAGAACATGAGGCAGATATTATTTGCATGTCGGCACTATTAACAACTACTATGGTATATATGAAAGAAGTGGTTGCAGCAGTTGAGCAAGCAGGCCTCAAAAATAAAGTAAAAATTATGATTGGTGGAGCGCCTATCACTGAGTTCTATGCAAATCAAATTGGGGCTGATGGTTTTAGCGATAATGCTAATAGTGCTGTACAAACAGCAAAAAGGTTAATGGCACTAAACTGATTTATATGATTGAATTTCAACTTCAATTATCTGATTTAGAGATTAATTACGATGATATTTATCTCAATCTCGGTTACGGTGGAACTGTTCCGGATGAGCACATCGACCAAATGTTGGAAAGTGCCATCAATAAGGCATACGATATTTGTCGTCCGAGGGCAGGATTTGTGTTATGTATTGGAAAACTTTTAGATCGACATACTATTCAGCTAGCTAATATTTCAATGAAAATTGGGCAGATTATTAATGGATACTTGGAACAATCCACTCAATTCGGATTATTCGTAGCTACTGCAGGAAAGGAATATGATGATTATTTACATGAAATCAAATTATCAGGTGATATAATGAGTGAATTTCTTGCCGATGCTGTAGGGTCAGAAATTGCCGAAGCTGCGGTTCGATTTGTTACTCAGAAAATTGCTGATGAGGCTGCACTTAGTGACTTATACATTACAAATTCGTATAGTCCGGGATATTGTGGCTGGCATGTGCGCGAGCAGAAGCAACTTTTTTCGCTTCTTCCAGCAGAACCTTGTGGAATTAAACTAAACGATTCGTGTTTAATGCATCCTGTAAAATCGGTTAGTGGAATGGTAGGTATTGGATCTGAAGTTAGGATACTGCCTTATTCCTGTAATATTTGTGGATTAAGTACCTGCTATAAAAGAAAACAAACTTCGAAAACGAATGAACATAAATAAAACTAATTTTAAATGACAAAAATTCCTTTTCATTTGGTTACCGGTTTTTTAGGAAGTGGGAAAACTACTTTTCTAAAGAATATATTGACACAATATGCTGATAGAAAGCGTATTGCCGGGGGATTTTCATCAGCCCAAACCAGTACGCAACCCAAACATTCTGCTTTCACCGAAAGTTATTGTAGATGTGGTAACACTCGGTCGAATTTATGGTGGGAATTGGTGTATCCAATATCCCGACACTTTGTATTGATGGTGTAATAACTTTCGTTTCTAATATTCCACCGGTAAATGAAATTATTAAAGCTATTCAAGCCAGATTAGATAAAAAAAACAAATAAAAGTTTCTGCCGCTAATCGTGTGAGTTGTTCTATTTATCAATTTAAATCCTTTTCTACTAAAGCGATATAATAGAATACGAATTTATTATCTACTTAATTTAAAATGAAAAAAGAATGAAAAAATTCAATAATAGTTACATTTTTGGAATATCCATGGTATCGGCCATGGGTGGTTTGCTTTTTGGTTACGATTGGGTCGTAATTGGTGGAGCTAAACCATTTTACGAAAGATTCTTTGAAATTGCTTCTTCAGCAAATCTGCAAGCTTGGGCCATGAGTTGCGCGTTAATTGGCTGTATTATAGGAGCTGTCGCCTCAGGTGTTGCCAGTGACAAATTTGGACGTAAATGGCCATTGTTAGTTTCAGCATTTCTATTTACGATTGCATCTGTTGGTACTGGTTTGGCTTCAAGTTATGCTATTTTTGTTCTGTTTAGAATAATTGGAGGCATTGGAATCGGTTTAGCATCGGCACTTTCGCCTATGTATATTGCCGAAATAGCACCGGCACACATGCGTGGACGGTTCGTTTCGCTCAATCAAATGACCATTGTAATTGGAATTTTGGCGGCTCAAATTATTAATCTCATTATTGCTGAAAAAGTTCCTGTTGGAGCAACTGATGCATTTATTCAGGCATCTTGGAATGGTCAGATTGGTTGGCGCTGGATGTTTTTTGCTTGTGCAGTTCCTGCTGTTGCATTTTTTCTGCTTACTTTTTTAGTTCCCGAAAGTCCGCGCTGGCTTATGAAAGCCGGTAAACCTGAAAAAGCACTTCCAACGTTGATAAAAATTGGTGGTGAAGAATATGCCCACGAAGAAATGGCAAATATACAAGCCACATTGGCTGATGTAAGCGAAAAGGTAGATTTCAAAACACTTTTCAAACCGGCTTATGGAGCTATTCTGTTGATTGGCATATTTTTAGCCGTTTTCCAGCAATGGTGCGGTATCAATACGGTGTTCAATTATGCCGAAGAAATATTTACAGCAGCCGGTTATGGTGTAAGCGACACACTCTTTAATATAGTGATTACCGGAAGTGTTAGCCTAATTTTCACCTTGGTTGCTATGTTTACGGTGGACAAATGGGGACGGAAAAAACTCATGATATTTGGCTCTATTGGATTGACTGTCAATTATATTTTCCTTGGTGCTGCATTCTATTTTCAATTGAAAGGAATTGCAGTATTAGCATTGGTTGTAACTGCAGTAGCCATTTATGCCATGTCATTGGCACCCATTGTCTGGGTTATTCTGTCCGAAATTTTTCCAAATCGCATTCGGGGAGCTGCTATGGCACTAGCTACTTTCGCACTTTGGATTGCCTGTTTTATTCTCACCTATACTTTCCCTTTGCTTAATAAATCGTTGGGTGCTGCAGGTACATTCTGGGTGTACGCAGGAGTTTGTCTGGTTGGTTTTATATTTATTTTAAAGAAATTACCCGAAACAAAAGGAAAGTCATTGGAAGAGATTGAAAATGAATTGGTAAAAACCCCGCAATTCCAAAAAGAAATATATATCACATAACCAAAACCTTTTATCGGCAATCCCTGCCATGGCAAATAAATACTGTTACCATTTAGTTGGTGCTAAATATTTACGTAATTTAATTATTTTTTCAATTTAAACAACACTTAAAATATTTTAAATAATATGAATTCAAAAGAAAGATTACAACAAAGTTTAAGGCACAAACAACCTGATAAGATGCCTGTTGATTTTGGCTCAACAAGCGTTAGCGGCATTCATTGTAAAATCGTATCTGAGCTCCGTGATTTTTACGGACTCGAAAAACGCCCAATAAAAGTAATTGAACCATACCAGATGTTAGGAGAGATTGATTTTGAACTCCAAGAAATTATTGGAGTCGACACTGTTGGATTATTTGGACCTACAAACATGTTGGGTTTAAGTGACGCCCAAATGCATGAACAGCTAACTCCTTGGGGACAACCAGTAATAATTTCAAAAGAAATAGATTTGTCGCCCGATAATAAAGGCGATATCTATATGTTCCCGAAGGGCGATAGGAAAAACTCTCCAGGTGCTATTATGCCAAGCGGATGTTACTTTGTGAATGCAATTGAACGTCAATCAGATATAGATGAGGAGCATATGAATCCCGAAGACAATCTTGAAGAATTTGGGGTTATAACAGACAATGAACTAAATTATTTTGCAGAAAAAATAAAACCACTTGTTCAAAGAGATAAAGTTGTAGTAGCAAGTTTTGGAGGAACTGCATTAGGGGATGTTGCTTTTATCCCAGGTATGAGTTTAGAAAATCCAAAGGGAATACGTAGCGTTGCAGAATGGTATATGTCAACAGTTATGCGGCAAGATTATATTCAAGCTGTATTCGAAAAACAAATAGATATAGCTATAGAAAATTACAAAAAATTATGGGCAACTTTAGGTAGCAAAGTAGATGTTGTATTTACTTGTGGAACTGATTTTGGAACTCAAAATTCCCAATTTTGTTCACCAGAAACATTTAATGAATTATGGAAACCTCATTATAGGAGAATGAATGATTGGATACATAGCAATACTACATGGAAGGTCTTTAAACACTCTTGTGGAGCAATTTTGCCAATTCTTCCAGGTATTATTGAGTCTGGTTTTGATATAATAAATCCAGTGCAAATAAATGCAAAAGATATGGATTCAAGACGTTTAAAATTTGAGTTCGGGAAAGATCTTACGTTCTGGGGAGGTGGTATTGATACTCAACAAATTTTGCCGAACAGTAATCCTGATGAGATTAGAACTCATGTACTAAAACAATGTGAAATTTTCAATAAAGATGGAGGTTTTGTTTTTAATGCGGTGCATAATATTCAGGCAAACGCTCCAGTGAAAAATTTTGTTGCAATGATTGATGCAATTAAAGAATTCAACAAATAAAATTTATACTAAAAGTGAAAAATTAAAAAAACTACTTCCGATTTAAGATATTTGCTCTTGTTTTATGTGTATTATGTGTAATGCCATTATCGGCTACACCAGGTTCTTTTGATGGTGATAAACCTGCCGCCAGCTTTTCATCGGTTTATTCGCAGTCTTTTAACGTTTGGGATGGTACAAAATTAGCGAATCAATGGGATTACAATGGTTTTGATGCTACGAATATAAGCAATAATTCCTTGAATTTTACTTGGGGAGGTTCCTGGACCTGGAGTATTATTCTCCGTTCAAAATCAGTTTATGCAGCACCTTATGTATTTACAACTCAATTTGGATATGCTTATTCTAGAAATAGTGGTGGAATAGTTATTCGGGTATCGCCAAGTAAAGATGGAGAACCCAATGCTTTACAAGAGCCAGCCGATAGCAACGATGACTATTCCTTTAACCGCACAGGTATTGCATTTTATTCAAATGTAGCTAGAACAGCAGTAGTAATACAATTTACAGGTTCAGGCACAGTATCAAATACTCCGTTTACCCGATTTGAAGTCCCTATTCCTGCAGGCCAACCCAACTTATTTGCATCAGGTGGTCAACGGTTAAGAATAGAAGATTTCGGAACAACAATTTATACTTACTACAATGATTTGCCACTTGCACGCATAGATCTGGGAGGCCTAATCGGTAGTCAATATACATCAGGTACAGTTTATAATTCAACCATGCAGACTTTAGGAACGTTTTCAAGCAGAGAAATTGAACTCTCAGGTAAAGTGGCAGTTGCACAAAGAGTCGCCAATTTGCAGCTTTATAATGCA
>JAAFGX010000007.1 GCA_010365115.1 Paludibacter sp. | reverse complement strand
ACATTGACATGAAACTCCTGAATTTGTAGCAATAAATTAAAAAAAATATCTCTCAAAACATGCACCAACACTTGTTTTATTGAAGTAAAATCCGATATAAAGCCGTTGATAAACATCCCGCAAATCAATATAAAGAATTGCTTTTTCTTGTTGAAGCAGGCTCAGTTTGATTGGCGTAAAAGTTGCACCAGATTTATACACTTCGGATAAGTAGCCTACTTGTGATTCAAGTTTTACCAATGAACCAACCTGATGATGAGGTTCACGCATTCCAGTGTATGGGCGTGGCTCCATTGGAATCTCCGGTTGGTCCGGTTGGTTTATTTTGTCTATTTTGTCTGGTTTGTCTGATTTGTCTGAATTAATTGGCAATGTGGATAATTTCGGTGATTCCGTTTTTATACCGGCTGTTTCAAAAGGTAAATCAAAAAGTGTTGGTTGCCGGGTTTGAATTCTCTTCGGACCGTTGTGTTTTGCTTTTACAATTATCTGTGAACGCTCTTGTACATTCATATCAAAAAGATCGTAAAGCGTCATGATAGGTTCTTCTTGGACAACTTGCGGTTGAACAATTGAAGAATTTGTCGAAATTGAATTGGTTGATAATTGATTTTGTTGTATTGACGACTTGACATTGTATTGTTCATATAACTTTAGGTTCAGTCGATTTGAGAAATCATCCCGTAGCATAATCTTCAAATCGGTTGCCATGCCGGTTACTCCTCCATCATGTAGGTAAACCATAGCGGGTTTACCGTATTGATCAGTATCGCTAAAGCCTTTGGTATGAACTACCCGTTGAAAATTCTTGAAATAGCTATTGGTTACAACGCCACTACTGAGCAATGAACTTTTTACAAATAACTTTTCATCATCGCTTAATTCTGTTTTTGCAGAATTCTTTTGCAGAACAATTAAATCGCTTCCCACTTCGGTATTGGCACTATCCACAAAAAGATTATTGGGTAAACGTACCGCTGAGACTAGATTGGTATTATCCATCAACCATTGGCGAATCAGTTCATTTTGTGGTGCATTCATTACTCCTTGCGAAGTGATAAATGCCAATATACCTCCTTCACGCAAGGTATCTACCCCTTTGATAAAAAAGTAGTTATGAATGGCTCGTGTGGATTGTTGTTTCGCTTTGTCTTTACTCTTTGAAAATGCAAAATCGAATGCCGAAACATCTCCAAAAGGGATATTCGAAGACACCACATCGAAATGATTGTTGTACCGGGATTCTATCTCTTCAAAACCATTGATATTGACTGTACTAGTGGGATACAAATGAGATAGCAATTCACCGGTTAGCAAATCTTTCTCAAAACTCATTATGGAACTATCAGGTGGTAATGCAATTTGTTGAAAGGCTGAGATAAACTCACCCATTCCTGCCGATGGGTCGAGAAAACGGGTTGGAGTAATTCCACTATCACGTAAGGAATTTGCTAGTGTTTCAACAATTTCCGATGGTGTGTAGAAAGAAGTCAGAATGGAATTTTTCAAACTACCCCAATAGCGTTTGTATTGCTCTTCGGAACCGGAATTATCCCGAATTACTGCTTGTAATTCAGCCACCAGCGGAAAAAGATCCAATTCGGATTTTGCCCAATAAGCAGTATCAGCCAAAGTTTGGGTCGGATTGAGAATACATTTCAATCCTCCAAACCCGGAATAACGCAGTATAGCTACTCTCTCATCGACTGAAGGCTGACGGTGCTCTTTTTCCAATTCAAAAGACAACTTTATGGCTTCAATATTAGCACGGAGATGAGCCTTTTTATTGTAGCTCATGGTCTTCGAGCCAAAGAACGATAGTACCTGTCAGCTCTGTGTAGAGTTGATCAAATTGCAACTCATAGGCAAAATCATCCGTAAGGCTGTATTTTGCGAAAATCACTTCACAAACCGGAAGTAATTGTCGTGCGAGTTTCTTTGCCGATCCTTGTGGCACTTCATCGGCAAACTCGTTCCACAATATATTGACCAGCGTATCATGTTTCGAAAAATTGAGGTCTTTATAAAGTACCTCATTGGCAAATTCTTCCGCTTGAGAAGGAGTGTACCCATCTTTTATTACTTGCGAATAAGTTTCTGCGGCCAGATCACCCCGAGCTGCAATAAATTCTGCATTAGCTGCCAATTCAGGATGACTTTCCAACAGGAAGGATTGGAGGGTGAGTCTGTAATAAGATAACTCAACCGATTGTTTATTGGTATTTTTCATACTTGTTGTATTTTATAGTTTTGCTATTTTTGTACCGATTGCAGAAATAATTCAATTGGTATTATAATCAATTCTGCAATTGGTTGGATAATTCATTTCCGTTATGCATTAAAAATGCTGCATAACGGAAATGATAAAGTGTCAGCAACTTATTCTGCTTTTACACTTTTATTTTGGGACAAATACAAAAATTTATTGCAATTTATGAACTCGTGGTTTTGCAACTTTGGTTTCGTCATTCTTTTTCTCTTGTGCTTCTGTTGGCTTGGTCTGACCTGCATTCAAAGGCTCTTTGACTGACTTGGTTGCTTCATTCGTTTTGCCATCGGAGTTAACGGCAACCTGCGTTTTACTTGCCTCGTCCGGGCTAACTTCTTTAGCATTCGCTTTGTCCGGATCCCAACGGTAAAAACCCAATTTGTTCTGATCGGGATTTACTTTTACATAGGCATTGTATTCTTTACCTTCCCTGTCTTTCATACCTGCAACGTAAATGGTACCACCTTCTTTGAGTTTGCTCTGGTCAGTTTCGGGTAGGTCAACACCACCCAATTTAGCTGGAATTACTAATTCCTTGTTTGCTGATTCGGAATTTGATTGTTTCTGATTTTGATTATCAAAACTGAACTCAATGCCTCGTATATCAGCATTGATTTGAATGGTGGCGTTAAACAACTTCCCACTTTTAGACAGCATATCTTCCAACTGAATGGCTTTACCTTCTTTCAAATCCTGCAGTTGTTTTTCATCCAGACTGACACCTTTAATCTCTGAGGGGATATGAATTTTATCGGCTCTGACAGCCACCAATTCATTGGTCAGTTTATCAATTGAAATATAAGCCGGGGTTGGTTGTTGTCCGGGAAATTCTATATTCAGTATTCGACCGGCATTATTTGATTTGAGCAAATTGTTTTTGTCATCATCCGAAAAATGGATTCCAAAGAAAGGTCTATCCAATTCGGGTGATTTGCGAACTGCATGAATAGCTACCGTCAATTTGCCTTCTATTTCCCGAAAGGATAAACGGGCATCGGTGCGAAGTGTCATTTCATCAAACTTTGGAGTAATGGGAATCAATACGGGTGATTTACCCCAATTGAGCATGGCATCAAGGCTTCCTGTTTTCTCCAGTGTTTCGCGCGCCACACCCAATCGTTCCAGCTGTTTCCAGTCGATACGGCTCTCATCAATAGGTTTATAGTCTTGTTTTGTTGAAAATTCATCCGGTGAAACACGATGCATATCAAATGTTTCCTTGTTGGAGGGAATTTCGGGATGCTGAATCATCTCTTGCAAAACAGAAGTGATGTTTTCAACCATATTGGCCGGTACTTTGAAAAATTGAAAATGGGTTGGGTCTTTGTACTGGCGGTGAAAATTGCTAAAGAAATTTTCCAATACATTGCCTTGTTTATCCAGTTTCAAAAACAAAGTTTCGTTTTCGGGTTTCGGACTAACCGACTTGATTTTACCATCCTTGCCAATTTCGGATACAACATCTAATTTATTGTTCTTTTTATCTGCAACTAATAAAACATCTTGATCATTTACATTCTCATTCATAACTTTTATTTTTTAGGTGAATACTTCATTCGCCGGCAAAGTTATGCTTGTAAATCAATCTATTATCATGTTTCGACAAGGCTGTCGTCAGTTGGCAGGAATTGGCTTAGATTGGCCGGATACAATAATTTTATTTATGTAAAAACTCAGAAATAATCGTTCAATATTGAGCACCGATTATCTTTTCAATATACTTTTCAAATGTCGTAGTGTTTCCCTTTCAACTTGTTCAAAGTCTGGCAAATCATGGATTTGTTCGTTCATAGATTTTGCCCAACGACCTTTGTATTGAGGTATACGTTCTGTAAGCTTTTTATTGAACTTACATATTCTTTAATCCTCGTTTTTGAACATATCAAAGTGGTTATAATAGTAAAACTACACTCCAAAATCAATTTGGTGACAATTGGTAACACTAGCAATACCTGTTACTAATGTTACCACAAATAGAGATGAAGTATCCAATCTTGCTTCAATTATTTGAAATCAAATTATTGGCAGTAAATCAATTTTACTGCCAATAATTATTATTTAATGACTTCCGTAAAGAGACCTTATGTTTAATCAACCTATTATTGCAAAGCAAAAAAGGCATTCACAAAAAAAAATACATATTCAAACTAATACAACATGTGAAAATAATGAGTAGATTTGTATTTAAATAGATCCCTTAATATAAAACCTCGATTAGTTGGAATTAAATAATGTTTACTACTGGTTAGCATTATTTTACCAGTTGATTAATCACATTTAGATATATGGCATTCTTCCAAAACACCGTATTGGACAAGTATTCGCAGCAGCTTGATAAACATCAGATACATGCTGCATATCTCAAACTCAAAGAACACTTTCATAATCCCGAAATACAGACCAATATCCGGAACAGCAAGGAAGAGCAATATCAGGAGGGTTTCCTGCGCGACTTATTTGTTAATGTGTTGGGTTATACTCTAAATCCCAACTCAGGTTTTAATCTCACTACCGAACACAAGAACGTAAAAGATAGTAAAAAAGCTGATGGAGCTATTATAATTGCAGGTAAAGTTCAAGCAGTTATTGAGCTGAAAGGAACTGAAACCACCGACTTGGATAAAATTGAACCGCAAGCATTTGGTTACAAAAACAACCAATCTGAATGTACTTACATCATTATTTCGAACTTTGAGAAGCTGCGGTTTTATATTGACAATGCCATTGAGCATATAGAATTCAACCTATTTACGCTTACCGAAAAACAATTTGAATTACTCTACATTTGTTTGGCATACGCAAGCATTGAACAAGGAATCCCCAAAAAGATTAAAGGCGATTCGTTAAGCCACGAAGATCAAATTACCAAAGTATTATATCGCGACTATTCCTTATTTAAAAGAGAATTGCATCAGAACTTGGTTTTCCACAATCTGGAATATGATGCATTGATTTTATTTCAAAAATCCCAAAAACTCCTTGATCGCTTTTTATTTCTTTTCTTTGCCGAAGACCGTCAGCTCTTACCGCCAAATTCAGTGAGATTGATATTGAACGATTGGCGGGAATTACAGGATAGAGATGAGAATGTGCCTTTGTATACTCGATTTAAAAAATACTTTGGTTATCTGAATACTGGGTTCAAAGGGAAACGTTACGATGTATTTGCCTACAATGGTGGTTTATTTAAACCCGATGCTATTTTAGATGGCATTAAAATCGACGATGAGTTACTTTACCAACACACATTTAAACTATCCAATTACGACTTTGCAAGCGAAGTAGATGTAAATATACTGGGTCATATTTTCGAAAACTCATTAAACGAACTGGATGAAGTAAAAGCACAACTCGAAGGATCAGACTCCACACCTTCGAGGAAATCGGGTGGGGTCTCGAAACGCAAAAAAGATGGCGTGTTTTACACACCTAAGTACATTACCAAATACATTGTCGAAAACACCGTAGGGAAACTTTGTACCGAAAAGAAAGCTGAACTTTCTATTGTAGAGGAGGAATACAGCACTGACAAAAAACGACAGCTCAAAACCAGACAGGCTTTACTCGACAAACTGACACACTATCGTAACTGGTTATTACAAATTACCATTTGCGATCCAGCTTGTGGTTCGGGTGCGTTTCTGAACCAAGCCTTAGATTTTTTAATTAACGAACATCAATACATCGACGAACTAGAAGCAAAAGTTCTGGGAGCATCCATTGTATTTAATGATGTGGAAAAAAGTATATTGGAAAATAACCTTTTTGGGGTAGACCTGAATGAAGAAAGCGTTGAAATAGCGAAACTCTCGCTGTGGTTACGCACCGCCCAGCCCAATCGGAAACTGAATGACCTAAACCACAACATTAAATGCGGAAATTCCCTGATTGACGACCCAACCATTGCAGGTGATAAAGCTTTTAACTGGGAGAAAGAATTTCCTCAGATTTTTGGTTATAAAGAAGAACTGGAAGTTACGGTCACAAAAATAGATAAAGCACCCGATTACCTAAAACTGATTAAAGAACAATCGCTCGAAGCAAAAGCGAAAGCAGAACAAGCCATGGCACTTTCAAAAGAGGCTGCCGAGCTATCAAAAAAAGCATATGAATATGCCGAAAAATTGGAATCTGTTTCTGAATCTGATTCTATATATGGTAAACGCAAAGGTGGTTTTGATGTGGTGATTGGAAATCCGCCGTATGTTGTATATATCAAATCTATATTCGGGGAAGACACTATTGATTACATATTTAAAAAATTTAATTATGCAGAGTACAACCCCAATACATACGCATTATTCGCAGAATTAGGAACTAAAATACTAAAAAACAAGGGCTATTTAGGTTTTATAATGCCAAACACCTGGATGCAAAATAAGTATTTTTCGAATATGAGATCAGCTGTGTATTCATTTCAAGTTAATGAAATAGTATACCTTAAAAGTACTGTATTCCAAGAAATAGTTGAAACAGTTATCCTTTTATTAGTTAATGATATTAGAAATACTAATGACATTAAACTAACTAGTGAAATAATTGATAACAATTTTACGATTGAAAAATTTGATTTTCAAAAGTACAAATTAGGGTACAATCCATTTGTAGAAAGTAATGATAGTATTATAGAGAAAATGGATTTGAGTGAAAAGATAAAAAATCATGCAATTGTTTATAGAGGTTTAGAAACAAGAGACAACAGTAAATGGATTTCTAATAATAAAATCGACGAAAGCTATAAGCCCATATTATTGGGAAGGGATGTAAACAAATACACCACAAATTATAGTGGCTCTTATGTTAAATTCATAAAGAGTGAAATGAAAAGTAATGCGAATGAAGACTATTATAATAGAAGTAAAATTCTCATGAGAAGAACTGGTTCTTATATTATTGCTGATGCTGATTTCACAAAATCATTAGCTATAAAAAATCTATATCTAATAATCCCAAATGAAGTAAATAACACATTTAATATACTCGCACAGTTAAATTCAAAATTATTTGACTATTACCACAAGGCAAAAACATCAGGAGAGAACAAGGCTTTTGCTCAATTTTCAGGAGAATATATTGAATCTTTTCCATGTCGTGTTTCGATTGATTTAAAAAATAACTTCGAATCATATGCGAATATGTTGTCAGTATTGAACAAGGATTTGCAGCTCCTTGTTGGGAAATTCCAGCGTATACTTCAACGTACGTTTGAATTAGAAGATTTATCAACCAAACTACAAAACTGGTACACATTGTCGTTCGGCGAGTTTATAAAAGAACTTGGCAAAAAGAAAATCAAACTCATCAAAAAAGATGAATATGAATGGGAAGATCTTTTTTTACATGAACAAGCAAAGGCGTTAGAAATCAAAACTAAAATAGAAACCACCGACAAAGAAATTGATCGTATGGTCTATGATTTATATGAACTGACCGAAGAGGAAATCAAAATTGTGGAGGGTTAGAAATGAGACTCTATCCAGCTTTCTCACTCGTTTGCAACAAGTGGCAACTGACTTAATGTTTAGTACATCCTATTATTGTAAAAATCTATTTGGTAACAGTTAGTAACACCAGTAATACCTGTTGCCAATGTTACTAATGTTACTACATAGTGAGAATCTGTATGATAATACATTGTATATTATAAAACATATAACCATTATTTTAAAATATCTAATTATTGGCAATAAATTTGATTTACTGCCAATAATTAGTTTATTTATTTATCTTTGCAGTACAAATATTAGAATATCGCTCCAACAAAATTACATATAGAAGAATTAAAGCTGTTCTTTGAAACTTTTGACAGTTTTGAAACAGTAGATATATTTGCTTTTTACAAGCAATATGAACCTGATGTCAACCCCAACACCATCAACTGGAGAGTCTATTCTTTAGTTCAAAAAGGTGTTATTAATCGGATTGGCAGAGGAAAATTCATGTTGGGAAAGCAGAGAGTTTACATCCCAAATATAACTCCTAAGATTAAAACCGTATATACAAAAATAAAAAAGGAATTTCCTTTTTTAAATATATGTGTTTGGAATACTTCAATCATAAATGAATTTATGCGCCATCAGCCAGGTCGTTTTTATTATTTGGTTGAAGTAGAAAAGGACTCTATCCAATCCGTTTTTTATTTCCTGAAAGAATTAAATAATGCAGTTTTTTTGGAACCAACAAGTGATATTTTAGAAAAATATTTACCAGACAATAAAGATGTTTTTATTGTCAAATCGTTGGTCACAGAAGCACCAACGCTAATCGTCAAAGGAATAGATACAATTTCATTAGAAAAATTACTGGTGGATATCTATTGTGATGCAGTAATCTTTGCACCACAACAAGGTGCTGAAATGCGTACAATTTTTGAAGATGCTTTAACAAAATATGTAATAAATCAAAACCGTATGTTACGCTATGCGAACAGAAAAGGGAAGAAAAAAATTTTCACTAAATACCTGAATTCAATTTCAAATTATCGGCAATAGAATTCACATACTACCAATTTATAGAATATGATTGATCAAAAAAACATAACTCTAGAATGGATCAATGGCATTTCGAGAGCAAACCGAAATGCAGATAAAATCCTTGTCGAAAAAGTGATCCGTGCATTGCTTTTGCTCGAAGGACTTGTAAATCATAAAATCCCTTTTGTATTTAAAGGAGGAACCGCATTAATGCTTCATTTGAACTCTACAAAAAGATTGTCGATTGATATTGATATTATTTTGCCTGAAGTCCCTGAAGATTTTGATTTAGCCCTCGATTTAATTGCAACCGAACAAGGTTTCATACGAAAAGTAGAGCAGGAAAGACAAGTTCAAACAACCATTAAAAAACAGCATTATAAATTTTTTTATACACCTTTACACCAAACAAATAAAGCAGAAGAATATATACTTCTCGACATTTTATTGGAGGAAGTACATTATCAGAAATTAATTCAACTACCGGTTGAATCTTCATTTATTCCATCGACAGGCAATTCTCTTTCGGTCGATATACCTTCACTAGAAGATTTATTGGGAGACAAGTTAACTGCATTTGCACCCAATACCACAGGAATACCATATTTCAAAAAAGAAGATAGTATGAGTATGGTAATCATCAAACAGCTATACGATATTGGTAATTTATTTGATTTGATTAAAGATATTGAGATACTAAAAACGACTTTCAAAAGCTTTGTTGAGAATGAATTAGAATATCGAATGGACTCAGAGAATCCATTAACTATTGCAAATGTTTTTGATGATATTTATAAAACAGCCCTTTGTGTAGTAAGCAGAGGTACAGATGGCAAAGGAAACTTTGAAGAACTACAATTAGGTATACAGCGGGTAAATCCATTTATTTTCTCAGAAAATTATCATTTAGAAAAAGCCATTGTTCATGCCTCAAAAGCAGCCTATCTATCTACACTAATAATGCATAATGCCACCAGAATTCCGAAATTTGAAAATCCATTACAACTCAAAGATTGGCTTATTGGAGAACCGTTGAATAACAAACTCAACAAACTAAAAAAATCAAATCCTGAAGCTTTCTTCTACTGGTACAAGATATTTGAATTTTCAATTTGTAAAAGCCCTACTATAATTTGATAGCAGGGCTTTAGCTTTTAGAAAAATCAATGTAATGCTTTAGCTATTTTTACAGTTGCAATAATCAGCACTGCACTTACAGCTATAATTTCAACAATTCTGGCGGTTTCTCCATAAAGTGTAACTCCTGTGTTTCCTAGTGATAAAGGTGCCTGATTAGTATCGTATTTATTTACCACATAACATCTGTTTAAATTTCTACTATCCTCTACCTTGCCCGAGAGGTTCAGGCTAACACATGTTTCGTGCTCTATGCACGTGTCCATTTCGTGTTATGACATTTTGGACATGGTGGTAAAGTGTCGGTATCGTCATTCAAAAAAATAACCTCACCGCATCTTACACAGCGATAATAGCCCTTTCCGGGCTTTTCTCCAGTACTATACATAGTAATATGTTTGTAAGTTAATACTTCCCTTCAACCTGCGACATGAAGGTTTGTCGGTCTCATTTTTTGTCTTTCTTATTTTTGTTGCGCTTATTGTTCTTAAACAAATTAATCCAAATCGATTTTGGTTCGTCATAGGTTTCATCCCATTTTCTGGCAAATCTTACAGTATTATTTGTAATAAAATAGTGCGATTTACAAGTCAGGTTCCAACTGCCAATTGATGGAGTTAGTGAAATGGTTTCACCATCAAAAATAAGTTTCCAACCTTTTCTTGAAATTGGCGTAACGACCTCATTGCCACAGCCACATATGCATTTGTGCACCGCTGTACAATAATTCATTGATATATATATAATCCCCGATTCAAGCTCATCGGGGATATATTCTACAAACTTATGAGTCAATATCATCGTTATTTAGTTGAGAAACATTAATTGAATAAGTAGTATTATGCTCCGTTTTTAAATCCTGATAGAAGCCGGATAATTTTTTCCATTTAATAACAGCCAGCACTGCATTCAGCGAATTCAAATCTGCAATCTGTATATTCGTTGCATACTCGTTATTCACATCGTCACCATAAGATATTCGATTCACTAAGTGGTCATGCTTATTGCTTGTTCCTGTTGTTACTCTTAAAGTTCCTACCAAACAATCATCTACAGTATTTACCCCAAGACCAACATCGAAAAAAGGAATTTCATGCGATAGCAAAAAGTCAATAATCGTCTTTTTGACTGCTTCCTTATCAATAGCCAGAAATAAATACGATGCTTGTACAAGTTCTGAAATATTCGCTTCATCAATATAATACGGATGTGAGTAAATATGCTTATGCATATTCGAATAAATCGTTTTATAATAATCAGTTTTTGCCATACCATTTTCCAAATCTTCAACAGATGCAGCACCTGGTGAACGAAAAGCGTTATGCACCAGAAAACTGTCTCCGTCATACAGGTGAATTTCTGCAACAGTAGTCTTAGCCACTAAATCCAGAATGTAAGCACCGGTTCCACCTAATCCGATAATTACAATTTTCTGACCTTCAAACTTTGCACTTATCATATTGATATTTGCTCTGCTCGAATTTGTATCCACATATTGAAAAACGCTTATATCTTCTTTGTCTACAATAGGTCGAAATGTTTTGGCACTTGCACTTTTGTCCAATGAAATAGCTGGGGCTGATACCATTTCAACATATCTTGTCACTTTCAGATAGTAATTTGCATACCCTTCAGGAGGTTTATTAGAAAATGAATGCTGAATAACTATATCATTTGAAAATGTCTGAACTCTTGACTCATGCTGAATCCCAGTCATTTTTAATCCCGTATTTTCACATGGATGATCGCCAATAAAATAAATCACGTGATTCTCGGGAGCAACTACTTGTGAGCCATTCATATTTAATGTAGAAACCAATGTACCGAAATTCACTTCTTTTGAAGGATTTACGTAAGGTATGTGGTGGATAAGTAAATATCCACCTTTAACCTCAATTTCGAAACCTTCATCCCTGAGTTGCTTCAAATCAGGACTACGAACGATTAGTTGCTGTGACATTGAATACCATTTGGTTTTTGACAAATACAACATTTCCTTTAACCATCGAGCTTTCTTCATTTTGCTTTGGTCCATTTGTATAAGTAACCGTATAAACGATTGCCTCATTTTCAATATAGCTTGGAAAAGCAAGCTTTACCACCTGTTCATATTTGATTTTTCTTTCTTCCCACAGTTTAGGTCTTCCGTTCACAATAATCGTGACAGGTTTAAACTCATCTACATGAGCAGAATAAAACTTCTCAATTCCGGGTCTCGCCAAATCAACTTTGCTTTCGTCCAAAATCGGCTCATCTTCCCACGGGCGTTTTATTGCCAGAAAGAGCTTTTCACTATGAGGAATGCTCCCCATTTGTCTCACTTCAGCACCAGTAATATACTGTTGCTCCCATTTGTAATTTTTCTCATTGATAATGAGGTGAAGAACAGGTATATTCTGTCCTTCAGATTTTTGTTTGTTTAAATCTTTTGAATCCATAAAAAAACTATTTAAATTAATTATTCCTCTATTTAAATCGAGAGAATATCGCAGAGGAAATGCAAAAAGTCTCTCGTGTAGAATATCAATTTTTTTAGATTATAAGGTGGATAAGCCTAATTTCTTTGTTTTACAACTTTTCTTTTCAATCTTCTACAAGATTTGAAATGTACTTCCATTTATCCGGCATTATTTTATTATCATATCTTCCTTCTATTTAAATATGTTTGCAATTAGTTATTTTTTGCAGATGAGTGAAAAAAAAACTATTTTTGTAACATATACTATTATGAAAGGAGAGTAAATGGATATTTATGACAATGAAATTAACGTGATCGATTGGAAGGAAATAATTCTAAATCTGCAATCCTATACCCGATTATTAGTAAGTAATAAGAAATGGTTTAGAGGTGAAAAAACAAAAACCTTCATTGCAGGTAAGGAAATTGAAGATTATATCTATGACGCGATAGCTAAGTATCTTCAAAATCCCGAGAAATTTGACTCATCAAAAGGAACACTTATAAACTATTTAAAATATAACCTTATAAGATCGCTTGTTAGTAATGATCTTGTTTCCTCTGAAAACCAATTATCCAAAGATATTTATACCATTGTTGATAAAATGGAAAAAGAAGATGAAAATTCTAGTTCTTATTTGGACTCAATATTACCATATGCAGAAGTTTACTATGATCAAGAAATTGATTATAACGAAATAATGGCGAGTATTGAAAACAAGGTAAAAGGAGATAAAATATTAGAAGAAATATTTTTAGGATATTGCTGTGACAATTCAAAAAGAAGAGAAGTTATTGAAGAATTTGGAATGTCCGAAAATGAATATGATAATGGAATGAGGAGATTAAAAACGATTTTTAAGGAGATTATATCAAAGTACAATTTAAGTAGACAAACTTTATGAGCAATAATATGAAATATAATAAAACAAATCTTGTTAGATTAATGATGGCATCTATCGAACAAGAAAGTTTAAATACTGAAAAATCTAGGGAGTATTTGTCATCTCAAGGATTAAATCCAGATTCTATTGTTTCTGATGGACTTAAAAGAATTAAAAAAATTCAACTACAAATTAATGCTGAAAGAACTCGAATGGAGATGGGTTCAATTGAAAGTTTTAAATTAAATGCAATAAAAGTGGTTGAAGATCTTTTGAGTAACGTCAATTTTTCTTTTACGGAATTTGTCAAACATGAAGGATTAGCAATGAGTTTTAGAAATATGGAATCATTAGGAAAAGAAGACATCAAAGATTTATTAATTAAGCATTTTACTCTGAAGTTATTAGAAGATCAGAAAAAAAAATAAAATGGACTTCAAATTTACTAAATCTGAAAGAATTGCACAAAGAGTATTGGTAGAGTCTGGTTTAGATGATCCCACGGAATTCCCAATCGAAGATATAATTCTTGGGAGAAATGCTTTTTACGAAGAGAAAAAATTAATTGGAAAAGAAGGTGAAATAGTTTCTGTTGCGGGAAGATCAATAATTACAATTAATTCTAATATAAAATTCGAGTCAAAAAAAAGATTTGCTGCTGCACACGAACTTGGACATTATGAAATGCACAGAAAGTCTTTTCCAGTAATTTTTGACACTGAAGAAGATTTACTTAATTGGTATAAGGCTGGCCCTCTGGAAACTGAAGCAAATGAATTTGCTTCCGAATTTTTGATGCCTTCTGAAATTTTTTATAATGAATGTAATAATAAAATATTTGGTCCAAATATAATTGCCAAATTAGCAAATAGATTTAAGGTAAGTAAAACTGCTGCTATTTTAAAATTTGTAACTAGAGGTAATCATCCTGTTGTAATTGTTTGTTGTCAAGACAATAAAATGAAATGGTGGAAAGCATCTCATGATTTTCGCTATTTTTTAGAGTTCGAAAAAGACAAAACACCTCCGGACGGCTCAGTTGCATATGAATTATTTACAACAAAAAAAACATATTTGGAGGATGAATTGAAACAACAAATTTGGAAATCAGATTGGTTGAGGATGAAAAACGATGATGAGCAAGATACTAAATTTTATGAATATTGCCTACATGTAAAATCTTTCAATTATTCAATTAGTGTAATATGGGAAGACTAAAATGTTATCTGTTCAATACTTTCAATTGTTCATTGGCAATGAACAAATATTTTAATTGAACAAATAAAAAGCGGTCAGGCATCGCCTGTAAGTAAATTACAGGCAGCTCCGCAGGTCAGAATCCCCACCATTCGTACCTCATTGCTTGCACGGTCTTTTTGTCGGCTTACACACAATCAACCCTGCTGTTGTTTTTTTTCTGTCACACTTTTTGCAGAATGGCAAAAAAGCCGTTTGCACTCCAACCGCCACCACCCAGCAGTTGTGCAGTGAAAATAAAATATGTCAAGTTTTATTACTTGTGCTTGCGGTAGGTTTATTCACTTCACTCATTCCGTTTCGGGGGACGTCGTTCTAACGTCACTTACCGCCCACCCTTCACTGCATTGCGTTCAGTTCATTTCTCCCACCTCAGCACCACACAGCATAAGTGGTTCAGTCACTCCATGCCACAAATCAACCCAGTCATTTCATTACGTTTAGCGGCTGTTATCCTCCTGATAAATCAACGCTTCTCAGCCAGTTAAACTTCATTCTATTCCCCAAGTGCCTTGTGACATTCCGTTCCTTCGCCACCCATGCTCAAAATCCACGCTTACCAATGGTATATTTTATTTCTCTGCGACGAGTTAGCCCCAAAAGAACTAAGCACCTAACGGCAGAGCAGAAAGTACTTACACCTAATCGGTGCGTTGTTGTTGTTGTTGTTGTTGTTGTTGTTGTTGTTGTTGTTGTTGTTCCGGCCAATAACTCCCCACCACCCTTTAATTGTGCAGTCAAATAAAAATATGTTGTGTTTACTTATCAATGTGCTTCCAGTATATGATTTCCATTTTCACTTCATTGCGTTTCAGACGTTTCGTTCGTACCTCTCTCAACGACCTTACACTCTATTTTCGCTATCATTCCAATCATACACTTCAGCACCGCACGGCTTAAGTAAAATACTCATTTCTATTCCGCAAGCTACATTCATTCCTTTTTCACCCAAGCCACTTTCCACACTTACCAATGGTATTCTTTATTTAACTGCGACGAGTTTACCCCAAATAAATAAGAACAATGCCTCACCCGCCCATTAATTGTACAGTCAAACAAAATTTTTAATTTATTTTCATGTGCTTGCGGTAGATTTATTCATTTCTCTCATGACGTTTCGGGCACTTCGTTTATTTCGCTTTGCTTATTCACTCCGACTCCCTACACTTTATTCGTTGCATTCATTTCACCAACCTCAGCACCGCACAGCATAATTAACTCGTCATTCCATGGCACGAAATCAACCCAAAATCATTCCATTCCGTTACACGGCTGCTTTAATCCATCCAAAGTTGCAACACGTTGCACATCTCCACACACAAAAAAGCAGCCAATTTACTCCATTTCATTTTTCAACGCCTTGTTCCATTCCGCTTTCTCGTTACCTATGCTCTAAATCCACGCTGACCAATGGTAGTTTTTTTTCAATACAGCGAATTTAACTGGACAAAATCCTCGTGATTTCCCCACCACCCTTTATCTGTTACAAGCAAAGAAAGCAAAAGTGTTTATTTTCAAATGCTTGCGGTAGATTCATTCAATCGGGTTATTCCGTTTCAGGGTTTCGCAAGCTTCACCACCTTACACTTCAATCCGCCTTATTCATTTCACCAACCTCAACACCGCTCGGCATAAGTAACTCCATTCCGCCACTCCACAGGTTGCGTTCTGTCAGTCGCTACCTATGCCACTTTCCAACGCTATCCAATGGTTGCATTCTTTGCTTGCAACGAGTTTACCCCAAACATACAGAAACAATGTCCCACCCACCCATTAATTGTACAGTCAAACAAAAATATAGAGTCTATTTTCATGTACTTGCGGACGATACATTCCATTTCAGCTCCATTCCGTTAGGTACTTCCATTCCGCTACTCTCCATTCTATTCGTACCTTAAACTCCATTTATCCTGCATTTTATGTATCCACCTCAGCACTGCACAGCATAAGTAACTCCATTCCGCGACTCCACAGGTTACGTTCTGTCAGTCGCTACCTATGCCACTTTCCAACGCTATCCAATGGATATTTATTTTAACTGTGTCGAGTTAACCCTAAAGAAAAAAAGAAGTTTTGTTATTGTAGTTTTTATTAACGCTTGTAATCTTGTGAGCTAGTTGTGTATTGAACATATCGAAAGAATCATCAAGGAAGGAGATAACGACCACCAAACATTCTGCCGCATGTGAGCTACAAAGCAACGTGTAATCGGAAACTGATTACTACGCTTGAAAGTGGTGGGTGAGAAGAAGAAATACAATAACTTATAATGGATAATTATCAATCTCAAATTGAATAAAATACACTTGTTCAAATCAGCTTCTATAATTCACTTAATATGCCAAAAAGATTAATTATATTTGTGGGCGATAAGAGAGTGCAATATTAATTCAAAATCTATGAGGAATCCATGAAGAGCTATTCTACCTCGGTAAAAGAATGTAAAGATTAAAATAATAGAGCTTCAAAGCAAGCAAAAGATAAAAAATGATTAATTTTGTAACGATAAAATGAATAGACCAGGGTACTTTAATATTATTGAAGAAAGGCTTGACCTTCTTGCTCTTCGGATAACTCGGAGGGGAAAATTGAATATTTTGGATTTTCACGGACACTCAGAAAATTTTTATCAATATTTTTTGAACGAACTTTATGGCTGGACAGTAATAAATGAAAACGATTTCAAGCAAAATGTAGAAGCAATAGATTTGATTGATCATACAAACAAATTTATAATTCAAGTATCGGCTACAGCGAGCAAACAAAAAGTTGAATCCTCACTTTCAAAGGACTCAATAAAGAATTATACAGGATATACTTTTAAGTTTATTTCAATTGCCAAAGATGCTGATGATTTAAGAAAAGATTCATTTAAAAATTCACAAAGAATTAATTTCGCTCCTTCTACTGACATTCTGGATAATAGATCTATTTTGACAAGAATAAGAGGCTTACATATTGATGACCAAAAGAGGATATATGAATTTATAAAAAAAGAATTAGTTGCTGAAATTGATCCAATGAAACTTGAGTCTAACTTGGCTGCTGTCATAAATATTCTATCCAAAGAGGATTTGGATAAGTCTGATTTAACTTCAGAAATCAATAGTTTTGAAATTAATAGAAAGATTTCGCATAATAAATTGAATGCAGCTAAAATAATAATCGACGACTTTTTTGTTCATAATGGTAGAGTTGATAGGATTTATTCAGAGTATGATTCGCTAGGTAGTAACAAAAGCAAATATGTTCTTTCTACAATCAGACAAGAGTATGCAAAAGCAAAAAGTGGATTTAATGACGACCAACTTTTCTTTGAAGTAATTTTTAAAGTACAAGAAAAGGTTTTAAATAGCGTAAATTATACTTCTATACCATTTGACGAACTTGAACTTTGCGTAAATATCCTTGTTGTAGATGCATTTGTTCGATGTAAAATTTTTGATAACCCAAACAATTACAATTATGCTTCTACCCGATAATATTCATCCTGAAAATAGCATTTACTATAACGGTGCTTTTGTGATTGAATCTTTAAAAAAAGATTGTACTTTCAAAATACTTGACTTATTCCAAGAGGTAAAAGTAAAAAGAGAAATGTCGTTTTCTCTTTTTATACTTTGCTTAGATTGGTTGTATTTAATAGATGTTGCAAAATTGAATTCAAAAGGAGAAGTTGTACTATGTTCATAAAATCATTAACTATTACAAGTGGAGCTAAAGTCATTCGTGAAATTGAATTTCATAAAGGTCTTAATCTTATCGTTGATGAAAGTGAACTTCAAATAACAGGCAACAGTGTTGGTAAAACAACTGTTCTTAAATTGGTTGATTTTTGTTTGGGAGCCAACCCTAAACACATTTATGTTGATCCTGAAACAAAAAGGCAGGAATACAAACTTGTTAAAGATTACCTAATTGAAAATAAAATTCTCATTACCCTTATCCTAACTACTGAATTAGATAAAGGAACTGAAGATATTGTGATTGAAAGAAACTTCTTGGCCAGGAAGGAACTTAAAAGAACAATAAATGGAGATACAATGACTGAGGAAGAATTTGATTTGAGGTTATCAAATATCCTTTTCCCTGAGCATCTTGCAAGCAAACCAACTTTCAGGCAAATAATTTCACATAACATCCGATATAAAGATGAAAGTATTAATAACACTTTAAAAACTCTTGACACCTATACATCTGATGCGCAATATGAAACACTATATCTCTTTCTTTTCGGTTGCGAATTCATGAATGGAAACAGCAAGCAGGAAATATTAACTAAAATAAAACAGGAAGATACATACAAAAGTAGACTTGAGAAAAACCAAACCAAAACTGCATATGAAACTGCTTTAGCATTAATCAATAATGATATTGAGGAACTAAACAAAAAGAAAAGTAGTTTCAATCTAAATGAAAACTTTGAGAAAGACTTAGACAGTTTGAACGAGATTAGATACGGCATAAATAAATTGAGTTCTAGTATCGGTAAGTTGAATATTCGTAAAGACCTAATAAAAGAAACTGAGGAAGAACTTAAATCTAGTAGGTCAGATATTGATTTGAGACAATTAGAAATTATTTACGAACAAGCAACAAATAAAATTACCTCAATTCAAAAATCATTTTCAGACCTCGTTGCTTTTCACAACACAATGATTGAAGAGAAGGTGAAATTTGTCACCAAAGAAATGCCTGCGTTAGAAAAATCAATTTCAGAAAATAATAATTCACTAAAGCAACTACTTGCAGAGGAACAAAAGTTAATCGCTTTAATTTCAAAAAGTGATTCCTTTGACGAACTGGAAAAGGTAATCAGTGAATTGACTGAAAAACACCGAAAGAAAGGTGAATATGAAAACACCATTCAACAGTTGAATGAGGTTGAATTCAACATCAAGGAATTTAACAAACAACTTAGTGAAATTGATAACGAACTTTTTAGCGACAGTTTCGAACTAGTTGTAAAAACACAACTAAATAAATTCAATAAACACTTTGCTGCAATTTCAAATGAATTGTATGGAGAGCAATACGCCGTCAAACCCGACATTATTACAAATAGAAAAGGTCAGAGATTATACAAGTTCAGTTCATTTAATGCGAACATGAGTTCGGGTAAAAAGCAAGGAGAAATATCTTGTTTTGATTTGGCTTATACTTTATTTGCTGATGAAGAGAATATTCCATGTTTACATTTTTTATTGAATGATAAAAAGGAACTAATGGACGACAAACAGTTGGTTAAAATTTCCGAATTTGTAAACAAAAACAATATTCAATTTGTCGCTTCTATTCTTAAAGATAAACTTCCTATAGAAATTAATAAAGAAGAATATTTTGTTGTTAAATTATCACAAAATGATAAGTTATTCAGAATAAAAGAATAGCATTGATAAAACTGAAGGAGTTATTTTGGTTGCCCGAAAGGTAGTCGTTTTAATAGCCTTGAAACTCTACAGAAAAGACAAATAACTGATATTATAAAAAAACGAGAATAACTTTTTTCGAGCTCGATGGAACGGCTCCAAAAGTTATTTCCCGTTTTTAAATTCAAGATATTCTTTTTGATTTTATCGAAAAATAGAACCGGACTTTTGAACTGTACTAATTACCGAGCGAGAACCTGTGCCTTCAGTATTATTTGTAAAGCTTAGGCTAAATTTATATTCCTGATCAAAATTATCGTGTAAGGTGATATCAATTAACTGTTGGACATTACAAAAAGAAGTGTAGTATAGTCGGAAAGTTTCGTTATCCAATTCATAAAAATCATTCGGAGCTAACACCTCACCGTTTGGTTTTTGTAGAATACCTTTTCCTTCTGTTTGAAAATAGCCAATATAGTATTTGGCATCTTCGTACATTCCTTTACGATTCAATTGACAGCGAATTTCTACTGTTTCCCAAAGTTTGATTTTCGTTTGTACCGGCATGGTGCTAAGCAAAAAATCATAGGCTTGCTGGACATCCAACTTATCGTCACATCCTGAACATAGCAGCACCAAGGCTACCATACTGATTATAACTATCTTTTTCATTGTTGATTTTGTTTTTAGTTGATAATAATTTTTAATCCTGCTCCAAATTGAGTCGTATATTTACCAATGGACGAACCCCAAAGGATTCGTTCACGGGCATTGATTAAAAACACTATTTGATCTGTGATATAAGCTTCAAGTTCGATGGTTATTGCACCTCCATACAGAAAAGCATCCTGATTAAGAAGCGTAGCTCCATCATAGAGCATTTTATTGCCCCAATTGCTGGTTTCATACCCTGCTAAAGCAGACGCACCAATGGACAAAAGAAAGGTTCTACTTGGATCGGAAAGCAAACCGTAGTAATACCCACCTTCACCTGTAAACTGAGCTACCGGAAGTTGAATATACCTGTAATTAATTTGTTTTTGCAAATATTCTCCTCCAAAGACCCAGTGACTCCCATTTTGTGTGTAGGTTGCAACAGCAGCTCCGGCGTAAAATGTCCGTAAAGGGATTATGCCGTTTACTTCTCCATACGTGAGTTGAATGCCTTGCTGTCCGGTGAGGTAACGTTGTGCGTGTAATAGTCCACTCAAGCTAATACAGGCGATAAAAATTATAATTGCTCGTTTCATTTTATTTGATTTTCAATTCGTTAACCACATTTGCTCGTACTATATCACTATTCTCAACTACAAAGCGTTGATGGCGACCCCCATTTTTTTCATTGAGTTCTACTACCAATTGTTTATCGTCCGGAATGGTAAACTTATCCAGCGTAAAAACGGTGCGTTCACTACTTTTCCCTGCCACATGCGTGACGTAATTGAAAGCTCGAATGGGAATAATAATTGTTTCCTGAATGGCAGTACGTTTGACCACTTTTTTATCTACAATCTTGAATAGGATAAAATCCAAATCAAATGGGACATTGGAAGAATTGGTGAGTTGTGTATGAAAATAAAGCAGACCATTATGGGTATATATTCCTTTTAGCTGATACTGAATGCCAAAACGTTTACAACCAATGTGATTGATTTCCTTGCGGTCGTTTTGATAGATGGATTTCATAATCATGTGTACCAACATAGGAGATTCGTTACCCAATTCCTTGAGATAGACTCCCAGCGCATTGTTGGGATGGTTAATCGTATCGCCATCATGAATAAAATCCTTCATTTCTACATTCAGCATGTGGGGTTCATTTGAATAGTTTACATTGAAAGAATAAAAGCTTCCCTCTTCAGTAATCACCGAAAAATTCGTTTCCGTTTTAAAATCTCGAATGGCAGCTTTCACACGTATAACGTTTTCAGCTCCATCGGCTTTGCCTGCAATAATATTGGTAGAACCCAAATCGATGTACCGAATAGCCGCCGGAAAAATAATATGTACCGTCTTATCAAAAGTAACTTCCAGCTCATAAGGCGATATCATTTTATCGAAAGTAATTTCCGTTGACCAACCTTCGGATGAATCACCTTTCGTCGTTTGTGCATTTATTGTTAGGATGGATACCAGAAGTAAAACCATCCAAATCATTGTTTTTTTCATTTTTACTTTTTTCATTTCTATTTTCGTTTGTGTGAGGTAATAAGCTCACTAATTAGTTGTTTTGATTATTAATATCAGTTGTTTCGTCGAACAATTATTCTTGGTTAGAAAGTAACAAGACCTGATAACCGGCTTTTAATTTGACGGTAACTGATTGGAATTTCTTGGACAAATACTGTGACCCACTTTGAATAACTCCTTTCCCTAAGCCTGATAACAATTGTTGACCGGCAGATTGGGTAAATGAAACGCTTGTGCCCATTTTCGAACCCATACCAGCCGCCATTTCTTTGAATGCATTTATCTCCATAGAGCCCGGAATAAAAATTCCTTCCTGACCATCGGTATCATATGCAGTTAGTTCCACCGGAATAATCATCCCATGATATTCCATCGACTGAATAAAAATTTCCAATCGGTCGCCTTGAATCTTTGCATCACCGGAAATCAGGCTGTTTTTTGGGATAAGGGTTGTTCCAACTTGCAAGGGCTCAAGTATTCGCAACCGGACACTTTGACCATTGGTTAGCGAACAATTTTCATTGATACAGGCTTTTATGGTGTTTATGTCTTCATTTAAAGGATTACCAACCGCAGTATTAAATCTGCGGTTATGCGGTTGTTTACTGTTCGCAATTCGGACAGAATCACTTAACCCTTGCGGCAAAGTTGAAACCGGTTGCTCAACTACTTGCTTAACCCTGGAAACTTTTATTTTCTTGTTTGGATTCGAAGTACCGGTATTTGTTGTATTCAGCCCTCCGACTTGCTGTCCTTGTGGAATATATTTAGCAGCCATTTCATAGGATTTTTCCATCAGTTGAATTTGTGCATCCATCAAGGTCTTACGATTTTCCGCTTCCTGTAGTTTAGCTGAAACTGCTTCCACATGTTGATTCCGCTTCTCGGTTGCAGGATTATCTTTTGAGGATTCAAAGAAATTACCCAGATTCCGATTGATTTGCCGATAAGCATTGTTTGAACTTTGAATCGTGGCAATAGGTTGCCTGCTACCACCACTTCTTCTTGAATAGTTTGGGTTCATTTTAGATTTTGATCCTGACTTTGACTCTGTTATCAGATTAGATTCATTTCCATTATTCAAATTAGAATTATCCGAACCTGTGGTTTCTTGATTAAACATGGAGGCCATTTCCTTTAACGAATGCATTCGCTGCCCGTTGGTCTGTTCCATCTTTTCCTGCTCATACGCTGCTTTTTTGTCGCTAACCAGTTCTTTGTTTTTTGGCATTGGAATCGTGGTATTAAATCCTTTGGGGTCTTTTGCTTTCTCCGACTTCGAAGGAGAAAAAATATACCACATACATAAGCCAAAGACGATGAACATCAATGGAAAAATCAGCATCTTTTTTTGTCGTTGCTTTTGTTCTACAGTCAGCATCTGTTTTTGAGGTTTGTCGCCCTCGTTAGTTTTCTTCATTCTGTTTTAAATTTAGTTGATAAATACTATCCCGTGCATGTAATTGCAGTTCGTTGATATGTTGAATCTTGATTTGCTCATTGTCCGTTCTGTTGATATTGTAGAAGCCACTTATTGCCATGTAAAGCGAGACAATTCCGAAAACGGCACTTACTATCACTATGGAGAGCAACCTTCTCTTTGGAGAAAGGGAAGCACAATAGTTTTGCAACTTTTCTTCTATCCTACTTTGAATTTTATAGATTTTCCTTTTCATAACTTTATCTGTTTACGACTCTTAGGTCATTGTTTTCTACTACCTCAAAATCTTCAATAATAAAGCCCTGCGGATTATTATCACTTCGCACCGAATTTAGCAACTGGCATTTGGTAATCAAACTCCGTTCGGTCACATTACTTTCACGGATAATCATCTGCCGGGCATAGGTCATAACCTGATAGGGATATTTTTCAAAGCTACAAATCACGCTATCCACTTGAATGGCCTGATTTATATTTCCCGAAATGATTCCGTTGTAATAACCTTTTTCCGATAAATCGGAATAATAGTTGAACGCACTTTTGTCCGAAAGAAATAGTGCTCTTTTGATATTGCTTTCTATTGCATTCTTATCGGGCGAAAGGGTAAAGAAAAGTTCGTGAAACCTTTTTACATGCTCCCTGGCTTCGACCGGCCTGTTTTGCGATAGGTCTTGCGAAAGAGCCAGCATCAAGGATTTCCCTCCGTCTAACACATATATTTTCTGTCGTTGTGCTTCCGCAAAGTTGTAAGAACTCCATACCGAATATCCCGTAAGTGCAGCACACAAGCAGAGAAAAATAATGCTGAAGAGTCTGATCTGCTTAAAACTCGTTTCTATATTTTTTAATGATTTAAATTCCATCTGTTTTATATTTTTATGTTTTTAAATATCTGTTTTTATCTATTCAATTAATGCTATTTATGAAGAAGGCGACCACTTACATTACCTGTTGCTGCTCCAACCACACCACCGGCAACCGATCCTGTTTTGCCTGCCGTACTACTGACATTCTTACCATAATTTCCCATGCCACCTGCCTGAATAATCCAACCAGCCACTGTTGGGATAGTGAAATATCCAATAATGCCGATGATCATAAAAATGATATATACACCGTTAGAAGCATCGATAGAATAGTTCGGGTTGTTTTGCAATTCAGAAATATCATTTTGCAACATCAATACTTGTATCTTGGCAAGAATGGTACTGAACAAATCAGAAACCGGTAGCCAGAGATAGACACTCACATAGCGAGTGATCCATTGGGTCATGGTAGATTGAAAGCCATCCCAAACACTTATGGCAAAAGCTATGGGTCCGAGTATGGCCAAAACAATTAAGAAAAAGGTGCGTATGGTATCAATTACCAGTGAAGCCGCTTGAAACAGTATTTCCAGCAATTCACGAAGGAAATCCCGGAAGGATTTTTTCATATTATACATTCCTCTATCGACATACATTCCCGTCATGGTGGCTACATCGGTTGAGCTCCAACCCAACTCTTCCAGCTGCTTGTCGAACTCTTCATTGCTAACCAAATAAGCACTTTCAGGATTCTTCATCATAGCATCATATTCCAGTTTGTCTTTTTGTTTTTGGTAGCTGACCATATCAAAAGTTTGCGATTCAAGCATTTGATTCGTACCCCGGACAATCGGGCTTAACACCCCGTTGAGAGTTCCTAAAACAAAAATGGGAAAGAACATAATACATAAACCAATGGCAAAAGGGCGCAGCAGCGGATACACATCAATTGGTTCGGCTCTGGCTAAAGATTGCCACACCCGAGAGGAAACATAAAACAAAGCACCCAGACCTGCTATCCCCTTAGCAACACCTGCCATATTGGAACAGAGTGGCATCATCTCTACATACAGACTTTTTAATATCTGGTGCAGGTTATCGAATTCAATGGCTACTAACATGGTTTACCAGTATTTTTCGTTTGCATTGCCATACAAAGCCATCACCCGGTTGGAGTCGCCGTTTCGTTGTGAACGAAGGTAGCTAACTGAAATATTCTTCCTGGTGTAATAGCTGACCAAATTGCGGTACTTTCTCACCGAATTGTAGGTGCGATCAATAATATCCATACGTTCCTTGTCGGTCATGGATAGTCCACCTGCATTGACGACTGCTTTCAATTCGGCAAGTAGATCACCGCTTTGCTCCAGCAATTTGGCATAACCAAAAGCAATGGCTCCCAACTCTTCAACTGTATAGTTTTTGTCACTGAGCATTTTTTGAAAGTTATTGATATAAATGTCAGAAATGTCGCCAACCATCAGAATGGTTTGCTGCACTTTCTTAGCATCCTTGACTAAATTATTGACTGACTTTAGTGCATCATAATACTTTTTGCCCTGTTCATACAGTTTTACTGTTTCCTTGAAATTGTTTACCATATTGGTGGCAGTGGTAGAGGTTTGAACCACTTGATTGGTTGTATTCACAATGCTTTGAACCAGATTCGTAGGGTCGAATGTTACAAATTGTGCCTTTGAACTCATGATACAGCTCATTAGAAGAATGGCTGCTAAATAGATTTTTGTTTTCATTTTTTTGTTTTGTCTTTTTGTAATGGGTTTGATACTGAATTTAAAATTGTGAGTTTTTGAAAATTTCAAGCTACTATTAAATGGATTATTTACTGAGTTGCTTTGTTTCGGAGAGTTGTTTAATGGCTAATTCAATATCCCCATCCAACTTTTCCACGAGATTGAATAATTCCAGTTTTTCGGATTCTTCGGTGGTATAGGTCAGGTACTCCTCCATGGAGACTTCCGTGGCGTAGACGGCAGATTGTGTGCCTCCCAAACCAATCCAAACCTCTTTGTACAGTCGGTTCGAATTATTAGCCAAATTGATGGAAAGAACCTGCGCTTTTTCCTTTTCCGTAAGACCCAGCAGAGCTTGAATAGCGTCAAATTTATTCATGTACTTGCGCTGATCCAACAGAATTTTACAGTCAGAATTATTGATAATAGATTCTTTGACAATAGGAGAAGCAATGATATCTTCCACTTCCTGTGTGACCACAATGGCTTCTCCAAAGTATTTACGAACCGTTTTAAAAAGGTATTTGATATATTCCGCCATACCTTCCTTGGCAATGGCTTTCCAAGCTTCCTCAATGAGAATAACCTTTCTGATTCCTTTCAATCTTCTCATTTTATTGATAAAGACTTCCATGATAATAATGGTCACAATCGGAAATAAAATGGGATGATCCTTGATGTTATCCAGTTCGAAAACGATAAATCGTTTGGAAAGCAAATCAATCTGTTTATCAGAATTCAGTAAGTAATCATATTCGCCGCCTTTGTAATACGGTTCGAGCACATTCAAAAAGTTGGCAATATCAAAATCTTTTTCCCGCACCTTTTTACTATTCAATACTTCCCTGTACTCTGTTTCTACGTATTCATAGAAGCTATTGAAAGAAGGTGTTAATTCTTTGCTTTTGATTTTTTCTATATACAAACTGACTGCATTGGAAAGAGCTACTTCTTCGGCTCGCGATGGAGGTTCATTATCCCGTTTCCACAAAGTCAGAATCAAGGTTTTGATACTTTCCCGCTTTTCAATATCATACACACCATCTTCTGTAAAAAAAGGATTAAACGCAATGGGATTTTGTTCGCTATAGGTGAAATAGACACCATCTTCACCCCCTGTTTTTCGATGAATCATTTCGCATAGTCCAAGGTAACTGTTACCGGTATCGATCAACAACACATGTGAACCTTGTTCGTAATATTGCCGTACCATGTGATTGGTAAAAAATGACTTTCCACTTCCAGATGGACCGAGAATAAATTTGTTTCGGTTGGTGATAATTCCTTTTTTCATCGGCAAATCCGATATATCCACATGAATGGGTTTTCCTGTCAACCGATCCACCATTTTTATACCGAAAGGCGAAACGGAACTTTTGTAATTCGTTTCTTCAGTAAAAAAGCACACACCCTGTTCGATAAACGTATAAAAACTTTCTTCCGCCGGAAAATCGGCTTGATTACCCGGAATGCCCGCCCAAAAGAGTGTTGGAGTATCAACGGTATTATGCCGGGGCTTACATTCCATCAATGCCAGTTGACTTCCTACATCGTTTTTAATGTGTTTGAGTTCTTCACGGTCATCACTCCACGCCATCACATTACAATGGCAACGGATAGAAGTAAGCCCGTAACTGTGGGCTTCGTTCAGGTATTTGTCAATCCACTCTTTATTGATTTGGTTGCTCCGACTGTACTTGGACAATGAATGCATATTGCGCCCCATCTTTTCAAACTTTTGGAGGGTCTCGGAACTATTATCAATAAAAAGGTATTGATTGTAGATATGGTTACAAGAAAGCAACAATCCCACAGGAGAAGCAAACGATAATCGACAATCAGAACGGTCGGTTGAGAGTTTCTCGTATCTGATATCGGTTCCCACTGAACTTGGCAAATCATCCACATCCGACAAAGTGTGCAAACACAATATTTTGTCTCCAATCCTCATTTCTTCTGCTTTTAGGGTGATGTCTTTTAGGGTGGTTGTATTTTCCTGTGAAAGTGAAAAATACTTTTCTACAATTCCGGCAGTATTTTCCGTTCCGACAATTTCATCTGTTTTCAATCGAGTGAGCGAAATAAATCCACCATCGTTAACGATTCGTTCAAATTGACCGACTGCTTCCAAAAACTTTACTAGGGTTTCTTTGTCTTTAAACTCTTTGGGAATAATAGAGCCACGACACAAAGTGGAAAAGTTACTCTGTATCCGAGCACGTTCCTTGGTAGTCTTGGTCAGAAAGAGATAACAAGTGTGATTCAGATAGGGACGTTCATTGAAATGGCGTTCAAAACTTCGGGAAAGAAAACTCATATCGTGATTTACTTCCGGTTCGTATTGTTCTTTGATATACCAATCCTGTTTGTGCACAATGGAATAATCAGGAAGCACCTTAACCGCTTTGGTCCAGGCGGATTGAATGGCTTCGTATTCTTTACCTGTTACAGTAAAGAGTTCAGGTAGTTCTACCTTGAAAGCAACCGTTATATCGGCATCTTTCGAGATAATGCAACCCATTTCCACGCCCCAGATGGGGAACTTGCTTTCGAGGGTTGCTGCTTTTAATACGTTTCTCATGTTTTTATTTTATTTGGTTGATGAAAATAATCGGGAAAAGCGTTTGCGATTGAGCAGGTACTTCGGGTGATTCCTGACTGCTGATAATTTCATCAGCCCATATTCACCGTATTTGTTATTTAAGGCAAAGGTTTGCCACACAAGAAGGGATGCCGAAATGACCCCAAATCCGATACAGAACCATTGTCCAATACCTGTCATATACAAAATGACGAACAGGACAAAGATGGTGAGAAGTCCACCGGCAAAGAGGAAGAGGTACTGGCTTTTCAGCCCTTTGAACTCAACTGATTTACCGATTCCTTTATTTATTGGATAATCTGCCATGGCGTTACAAGAAAAAGGAACGCAGAATGGTAGCTGCCACAATCAAAAAGATACACGCTCCGAACCACGAAGCAGCCGTTTTACTGGTATCAGGATCACCCGATGAAAACTTGCTATACACTTTCACACCACCTATCAAACCGATAACGGCACCAATGGCGTAAATCAACTTGGTGGCGGGTTCAAAATAGGAAGTAACCATGTTTGTTGCCTCACTAATCCCTGCCAAACCATTCCCTTGTGCGCGAACAAGAGCACATGCAGCCAATATGCAGGCTGCCGTTATAAATACCTTTTTTCTAGTCATAAAATTGTTTTTTATTAATTTCATTCGGCAAATGTAAGGGGCATTTGTGTCGGTTTTTCAAATTGACTTAGAGAGTCGTCATTTGTCAGTGGTTGGCTTATTTAGAGATTTGATTTAGCCTAAATAGAGTTGTCAATTGACTTTTTTGGTATGATAAAGGTTGGCAGTTCAATAGACGGTGGATAGACATGCTCATTGATGTTGTCTTTGAAGTCATATAGTTTTAACCCACAAGAGGTTATTGGTAGTCGCATTCAATTAACCCCTTGTTTTATTACAAATATACAATGTTTATACCCTTGTTATATTACAAGTATAAGACATTTAAACCCTTGTTCTATTACAAATAAATAGCATTTATACCCTTGTTTTGTTACAAACAATGTGTATCTTTGCACCGAATAAAATAAAAAACATACAGTTATGATTAAGAGGAATGCATTTAAATACTTAGAAAAATGGGCTGAAAGTGAAGATAGAAAGCCATTGATACTCCGTGGTGCAAGACAAGTAGGAAAAACAACTATGGTAATGGAGTTCTCAAAAAAATTCGATGTGCTTTTATCGCTGAATTTGGATAAACCTGAAGATAAATTATTGTTTGAACAGTTTTCCAATATCGTAGAGCTAACGGATGCTATTTACAGGCATTGCAAACAACAAAAAAAATCGAGTAAAACATTATTGTTTATCGATGAGATACAAAGCTCGCCAAAGGCAGTAGCCATGCTAAGATATTTTTATGAGGAGATGAAGCAACTGCATGTTATCTGTGCCGGTTCGTTGTTGGAGAGCTTGATTGATAAACATATTTCATTTCCTGTTGGTAGGGTTGAGTATTTAGCCATCCGTCCTTGCTCTTTTTTGGAATTTTTAAATGGTATTGGTGAAGACTTTGACTTAGATTTAGTCAATAACTTAAATGTTTCGAGTGTCCATAATCGTGTAATGACGTTGTTTACAAATTTCGCCATCGTTGGTGGAATGCCAGCGGCTATTAATAAATACGCAGTAAAAAGGGATGTTTTATCGGTGGATACAATCTACGAAACCTTATTAAATGCGTATATAGATGATGTAGAAAAATATGCAAGAAACGAATCAATAGCCCAAATCATACGGTATATTTTAAAAAACGGATGGAGTTTTGCTGCTGAAAGAATAACTTTTGAACGATTTGGTAATTCTAATTACAAATCGCGTGAAGTGAGTGAGGCTTTTCGTACCATCGAAAAGGCAATGCTGTTGGAATTGGTTTACCCTGTTACAAGTGTACAAATACCCATGTTGACATCAATGTCCCACCGACCCAAACTTATCTGGTTCGATACTGGTTTAGTAAATTATATTGCAGGTGTTAGAGAAAGCCTTTTTTCGGTAACAGATGTAATGGATGCTTGGCGTGGACGGATTGCTGAGCATATTGTCGCTCAGGAATTACTGTCGTTGAAATGGCAAGTGTCGTCGCATAGGCAATTCTGGGAAAGAAACAAAACTCAATCCTCTGCCGAGGTTGATTTTGTGATACAGTATAAAAACAGTGCTATCCCCATTGAGGTGAAATCGGGTCATAATTCAAAATTAAAATCCTTACACCTCTACATGGAAGAAGCTCCTCACAATATCGCTGTAAGGGTATGGTCACAACCCCTTTCGGTGGATGTCGTTAAAACACCAAAGGGCAAAGAGTTTAAATTAATAAATGTCCCATTGTATTATGTATGTGTATTAGAAAAGCTTTTGGAAAAATACTGTTAAAATGCATTCGTCAAAGCAAATTATTAAAATGTTGCATGAAATATGACTGACAGTCATTCTTCACATATTAACAATACGAAAGTATTCTATATCAACAAGAAACAAGCTATATTTTGACCGTAAACTCGATTTACTGTCAAAATATAGTTATAAAAACTCATTTATCTCGAACTGCTGAAAGCCTGCATTTCGACTTTCAACATTCGTTGAGTTTTTCTCAACAGAATCCGTTTTATACTTGTTCAACATTTCAGTTACTCTTTCTTTGCCACCTTCAATTTGCGAGACCATGAGTTGAAAAAGATCGGTTTGATCCATTTCATGAATTGTGTTCACGGCATTCAGTTCTGCTTCTTGCGAAGTCCGGCTTTGTTGCATTACCTGAATAAGGTTTTCCATATCATCATAGTGAATGCCGGTTGCCAGTTCAATAGTTTCATTATCCAACAAACAAATTAATTCTTCTTCCTCCAACAATTCCTCTTCATTGTATTCAAATTCTACATCCAAATCCATTGGTTCGGGAGTGTCAGAAAACACGGCATCTAACTCACTCTTATCAACCAATGCAGAGCGGCTATTCTCTTGTGAGACAGCCATTGCAATGGGTTTTTCAATCAGTTCAACGATTCGAGGTTTGGTTTTGCCCATAATATCGTCATCGACCGGTTCAATCGGAGAAATAATGGGTGGTAGTTCAGTTTTTGAATTAAAGAACTTTTTTATTCGTTTACGTTGCCAATAAAGCAGTACCCAAACGATATATAGAAAAATGGATATTAATATTAGTTGTGTCATTACGAAATGAGTTTTTTTAATTGGTTTTGATATAGACTATTAATTTCTTCCTTGTGACTTTCCAAATGCTGCCGCATGACATTTTCCACATAGCTGCTAATGGTGGCTTTGTGTCCACCTATCACATTTACCACATTCATCATCGTAAAGTAAGTTTCTCTGGTGATATAAAGTGATTGCCGGTCAGTTAAATCCACCTTTTCAAAAAAGGTTTCCCGGTAACCGGCTTGCTCTATTCGTTTTCGTTTCGGAGCTTCTTTATTTTTTGGAATCTCTATTGCTGGTTCATCTTCTTTGATTGACCTACTCAGTTCAATTTCATTCGGGTTATTACGCTTCATGGGCAAGCCCTGCGAAATAACAGTTTTAATAAAATCCTCATCTACTGTTGGGATACTTGTTTGCTTTGCCATAATATTTATAAGTGTATGATGTATGCAATTTCAATTAATAGTTCTTCCAGATTACTGCCTTTGACCATTCGTTTATCAGCAGGAAATAAAGTGGAGCGAAAAACAGGTTTTCGGTTGCCTGACAATTCCTTGTGGTAGCGTTTGGTATCTGGTACAAAAGTGCGAAGTAACGGAATGCCGAGTTCTCGAATAGATTTTTCGAAGACTTCATACAAATCAGTTTTTTCTCGTCTATCCACTTGATTCCAAAACAAATGGAGTTCTTTCAGCCTCATTGAACTATTGTTGACCAATATATCATTCACAGAAAGTGCAAATGTCAAGCAACTTTCCAACACCAACTGATCCGCCAGAATAGGTGTGAAAATATAGTCCATATTGGCTAACGATTGTAATACGCCAACACTATTGACTGTTCCGGGCAAGTCGAAAAACACCACATCAAAATCAATATCCGATGAAGCTAAAAGGCTGTTAGCATCTGCGATGGCATCATCAGGCGTACTGCAAATTATCGGATAAGCTTTTTTATTCAAACCCTTGAATTGGTTATAAGCCATCAGCTTATAATAGTCATCGGTATCCACTTGTTGGGTATCCCGTTTTCGCATGGCATTAATACTGTATTGGGGAAAATCACAATCCAACACCGCCACATTATAGCCTTTGAGGTAGTGTAGATAACTGGCTGCTAAAACGGTAAAAGTGGTTTTGCCGACTCCGCCCTTCTGGGTGGAAAAGGCAACAAACAAGGTTTCTTTCTTCATGTCAATCATTCTTTTAGTTTTTAAATATTAGTTGTTTTATTGGGTTGTTTCTATTTTGATTTCAGTATTGATTTCAACAGAGCATGTATTTATATTTTCAATCTATCCAATTTTCTTGTTTGCATGTTTTAAGAAATTCATGTTTCAATGGTGTCATGGTGTCAAGATTGAATGGTGTTTTGGTGTCATGAAACCAAGATTGCAAACATTCATTTAACTAATACTTCAAGGTTTCAATCTTTAAATCATTAAAATTACTATTCAATGATTCAGGATTTCAATGATTCAGGATTTCATTTTCTCATTTTTTCAAGAGAGCTTTCAAGCATTATTTCAAGCAAATATCGGTAGAAAATCAAACCCTTTTTCAATGTGTCTTCGTTTGTCCTTGTATGACTTCTTTTGTCTTACATCCTGCTATGGTGGAACTTAAAAAGGAGAACTAATTTTGTCCCGTCATGAAAGATAGCCCTTTGGAAAAACAAAAGCATTCGATGAAAGTAACTCTGTTTGCAAGAAGCAAACGGCAAGTTGTATTCTAAGCTGCTTGAAATTCTTTCAGCAGCTTAAAATGACTTGCCCTTTCAGGGGTAAAGCACCTCCAAAGTCGGTGCTTTTAGAAGAATAATTTATGGAGCATATGGCTCATTGGTAAAATTCACTTGAAATGATGAGAGAAGAAAATAAAACAACTCAAAGACATAAAGCAGGAAGGACACCAAAGAGTGATCCTGCTATTTTTCGCTACTCCATAAGTTTTAATGAGCAGCAACATGCGGCATTTCTAGCTCGGTTTGATGAGACAGGAATGAAAGTAAAAGCACATTTTATTACGGCTTGTATTTTTAACAAACCTATCAGAGTTGTAAAATTAGACAAAGCAGCGATGGATTATTATATGCGACTGACGACTTTTCACTCGCAATTTCGTGCCATTGGAGTCAATTATAATCAGGCTGTAAAGACCTTACATACCACTTTTGGCGAGAGAAAAGCTCTAGTTTTTCTCTCTAAACTGGAAAAAGCAACCCTTGAGCTGGTGATGTTGAGCCGCCAGATTATTGACTTGACACATGAGTTTGAAGTGAAAATTTATGGTTCAGAGGAATCGGAATCTACTTTATTGGAAGTCAATAATGAGAAAAATAAGAAAGCTGAGAAAGAATATATTCAATGATTGCCAAAATAAGTTCCGGCAGTTCCATTTTTGGAGCACTTGCTTATAACCAAATGAAGGTAGATGAGCATCATGCCAAGGTACTTTTTAGTAACCGAATGATTGAACCCCATGATGGTAATTATCAGATAGGAGTCTGTATGCATTCGTTCGAACCGTATCTGGCAGCTAATCAAAAAACTGAAAAACCGATTCTGCATATATCCTTAAATCCGGATCCGAAAGATGTTTTGACCGATGATCAACTTTCAAAAATAGCACAAGAGTACATGCAAAAACTGGGTTATGGCAACCAACCCTTTATTGTTTATAAGCATGAAGATATTGACCGCCATCACCTGCATATTGTATCGGTTCGGGTTGACGAGAATGGCAAGAAGTTAGATCATAATTTCGAGAATCGTAAATCAATGGAAATTTGCCGGATGCTGGAACAAAAGTTTTGCTTGATACCGGCTGATAAAAAAGAACGACAAGCTGATTTTTCTGTAAAAACAATGCAATATGGAAAAATAAACCTGAAAAGTCAGATTGCCTGTGTTATACGACCGTTAGTAAAATCTTATTGTTTTCAGAGCTTGGGAGAATACAAAGCGTTATTATCACTGTATAATATCACGCTCGAAGAAATCAAAGGTGTTTCTGGTGATAAGCCCTTTAATGGTTTGGTCTATTCTGCTACGAATGACAAAGGTGAACGCATCGGCAAACCTTTTAAATCATCACTTTTTGGTAAGTCAGTTGGTTATGAAGCTTTGCAGCAACGGATGCTACAATCCGGTAAAATCATTAAAGTGAAACAATTGAAAGAACGATCAAAAGACATAGTAGCAAAAGTAATGAAGTTTGCACCTAGTCGTGCTGATTTTGAAAAGCAACTTGACGCAAACGGTATCAATTTAGTATTCCGGCAAAATGATTCAGGGCGTATCTATGGCGTAACATTTATAGATCATCAAAACAAATGTGTGCTAAATGGCTCTCGTTTAGGCAAAGAGTTCTCAGCCAATGTGTTTAATGAACAATTCCCCGTATCTCCCTTGAATGGTGAGAAGGAATCACAACAACAGAACCAACGGAATACAATTAGTAGCGCTTATACAAACGATACTGGACATCCTGTTGAACCTTATTTATCTCAGAAAGAAACCGAGACTGATAACAATAACGGTGCCGACGCAGCTCTCAATATATTTAGTATGGATAGTAATGGTACCGATACAGAAGAAGAGGCTTTTATCCGCAGAATGAGAAAAAAGAAAAAACGCAAGAAACGATTGTAATGACTTTTGAGAAATACAATACTTGCTAAACAGTTATACAAAACAAAAACATTTACAAAACAAACAATTCACCTAAAAACAAAAAAATGCAACAAGAAGATGATTTAAGAGGCTTAGCTAAAGTAATGGAATTTATGCGAGCCATTAGCATTCTATTCGTACTAATAAATATCTATTGGTACTGTTATGAAGCTTTTCAAGATTTAAATCTAACCAACTCTACGCTGAATAGAATTCTACTGAATTTTCAGCGAACAAGTGGTTTGTTTTCGGCTATGCTCTGGACAAAGTTATTTGCTCTCATTTTTCTTGCCTTGTCTTGTTTGGGCACTAAAGGCGTGAAAGAAGAGAAAATTTCCTGGACCAAAATCAATGTTCTTTTGATTTTAGGTGCTCAATTATTCTTCTTGAATTGGTGGATACTTTCTTTGCCTTTACCAAGAGCTGCAAATGTGACTATTTATATTTCTACTTTGACGATGGGTTATATTTGTATGATGATGGGAGGTTTGTATATGAGCCGACTGTTGAAAAACACCTTAATGGACGATGTGTTCAATACTGAAAATGAAAGTTTTATGCAAGAAACCCGTTTAATGGAGAATGAGTATTCTGTGAACCTGCCGACCAAATTCTGGTATAAAAAGAAACAGTGTGATGGCTGGATAAACATTGTCAATCCTTTTAGAGCTACCATTGTTTTAGGTACTCCCGGTAGTGGTAAATCCTATGCAGTGGTCAACAATTTTATCAAGCAACAGATAGAAAAAGGTTTTGCCATGTATATCTATGATTTTAAGTTTGACGATTTATCAACCATTGCCTACAACCATTTGCTCAAACACCGTGATAAGTATAAAGTGGCGCCAAAATTTTATGTCATCAACTTCGACAATCCGAGAAAGAGCCACCGATGTAATCCCATAAACCCAACTTTTATGACTGACATTAGTGATGCTTACGAAAGTGCTTATACCATCATGCTGAACCTCAATCGCAGTTGGATACAAAAACAAGGTGACTTTTTCGTGGAATCGCCAATTATTTTGTTGGCAGCCATTATCTGGTATTTAAAAATTTACAAAGACGGCAACTATTGTACGTTCCCTCATGCCATTGAGTTTTTGAATAAAAAATACTCTGATACTTTTACTATTCTTACTTCGTATAGTGACCTCGAAAATTACCTATCACCTTTTATGGATGCATGGGAAGGCGGGGCACAAGATCAGTTGCAAGGTCAAATTGCGTCCGCTAAGATTCCATTGTCCAGAATGATTTCACCTCAACTTTATTGGGTAATGACCGGCGATGATTTTACGTTGGATATCAATAATCCGGATGCACCCAAAATACTTTGTGTAGGAAATAATCCCGACCGACAAAGTATTTATTCGGCAGCCCTTGGCTTGTATAATAGTCGTATTGTAAAGCTTATCAACAAGAAAGGACAACTCAAAAGTTCTGTTATCATTGATGAATTACCAACGATTTATTTCCGTGGATTGGATAATTTAATTGCCACCGCCCGAAGCAATAAAGTGGCTGTATGTCTGGGATTTCAGGATTACAGTCAATTAAACAGGGATTATGGTGACAAAGAAGCAAAGGTGATCCAAAATACAGTCGGCAATATATTCAGTGGACAAGTGGTTGGGGAGACGGCCAAGAACCTATCCGATCGATTCGGGAAAGTATTGCAAAAACGGCAATCCATGACTATTAACCGTCAGGACAAATCCACTTCCATCAGTACTCAATTGGATAGTCTGATTCCTGCTTCAAAAATCAGCAACCTCACACAAGGAATGTTTGTTGGTGCCGTTTCCGATAATTTTGATGAACGCATTGAACAAAAGATTTTTCATGCGGAAATAGTGGTGGATAATGCCAAAGTGGCTGATGAAAACAAAAACTACAAAATGATACCAGAAATTGCTTCATTTATAGACAAAGATGGTAATGATACGATGAAACAGGAGATTGACAAGAACTATAACCGAATCAAACAAGAAGTTGCTCAGATTATTATTGACGAAATGGAACGAATCAGAAATAATCCGGAGTTAAGTCACTTGGTGAAGAAGTGAAAAAAGAATGTTTGATATCTCATTATTGAGAGCAAACATTCTTTCCGACCTAAAAAACAAAAAAACAAAAAGTAAATTGGTAACTACTCAGCACTCCTAAATTGATGATACAGAATATTTTATGATTTTAGGTGTTATGAAGTTCAAATAAATACTGCAAATTATTTTGATATTCCATAGATATGCAGTATCTTAGATTGGTTAAAGAGCAAGTATTAGACATAAATAAGGTATTACAATCCATCAATGGCAAGATTGATGGATTGACAAAACAGCTTGATGTAGCACACAAAGAGATTGTTGTATTAAAGAGCGATTAGCAGTCTATGAAATGCCCAAAGATAGCCACAAAAGTAGCATTCCACCCTCAAAGGACTCGCTTGCAGTACAAATAGAGAAGTCAAAGAAGTTGCTTGTAACTCGTTCGTAGAGGGAAAAATCGGGGAAGTCTAATGGTGGTCAAAAAGGGCATAAGGGTACAACTTTGAAAATGGCAAGCGAGCCTGATTCTATAATAGAACATAAGCCATACTTTTGTACCCGTTGCGGAAATGATCTTTCGTTCAACTCAAGGTTCAGTGGTTGAGAAACGCCAAGTGTTTGATGTACCAATGCCTATGTTTTCTATTGTAACAGAGAATCAACTTATAGGCAAACAATGTGGATTTTCCAAAAGAAGTCTGTTCAAGAGTATCTTGTGGTGCAAATATCCGTGCATTGGTAACTTATTTAAGTTGCATTCAATGCATTCCATATAAGCGACACACGGAGATATTGCGCGATTGTTTTGGCATAAGTTTGAGCCAGGGCACGGTTGACAATATGTTAAAGGATATCCGAAAAATCGTTATGGGCTTACCATAAAATTCGCAACAGAATTGAACAATCAATAGTGGTTGGAGCTGATGAAACGGGTTAAAACATCAATGGAGAATTGCATTGGATGTGGGCATGGCAAACGGATAAACTAACCTATATCCATAGCGATAAATCGCGAGGCAAGTTGGCTATCGATAAGTGTTTTGGGATTACCAAACTCAACCTTAGTAACCGACTGTCACAGCTCGTATTTTAATATGGCTGTTGCCGACCACCAGATATGTTTAGCTCATATTTTAAGAGAGTTGACTTTTTTAAAGGAATTGGATACCAAACAAACATGGTCGTCTGAATTAACAGAGCTAATAAGGGAGTCCATACACAAACGAAAAACAGAATCTTGGGAGAATATCGACAGCAATTCATTTTTAAATAAATTCAAAAACTTACTAACAATATGTGATGATAATCTGCATCAAAAGATTATTGCCCTGATAAAGAGTTTGACAAAATACAAAGAGTTTGTATTCAAGTTCCTTTTTGACCCTGATGTTCCGTACGAAAACAATGCTTCCGAAAGAGCCGTTAGAAATCTAAAAGTAAAACAAAAGGTAAGTGGTATGTTTAAGTTTCATACCGGCGCAAACGCTTACTGTCAAATTCACTCTATCACGCAAACTGCCACTACAAAGCAATTTCAAAAACACATAAATTGATTTACAGGTATTTATCAATTAGAAAGCACCGTTTAGGATATAAAATAGGACTATTTTGAACTTTTTTGGTCAGATTAGCGATACCCCAAGGATTTCCAAGAATTCCTTGCTCAATTTAAGAACAAAGATGATTCTTGGGAATATATTTTTTGGATGAGATGGCCTAATGGATATGTTTGTAAAAAGTGTAGCAGTACGAATTATTGGCTAACCAAGGAGAAGATTATTCATTGTTCTGAATGTGGATATAAAACTGCCATAACAAGAGGTACGATATTTCATAAAACAAGAAAACCATTATTGCTTTGGTTTCATTTTATGTGGTGGGTTGTAGCTCAGAAAACTGGTGCAAACGCACATAATCTAAAGGATTTCATGGGATTTGGGTCTTATGAGACAGCATGGGTTTGGTTGCATAAGCTTCGCATAGCAATGGTAAGGCCACTAAGAAAAAAGATATCAAGTGAAATTGAATTAGATGAGACATTTATAGGCGGAATTGAAACAGGTTAAGGAAGTCAGGGACGAGGTGCTGAAACTAAAGTTGTAGTAGTTGTAGCTGTGGAATGCAAAGGAAAGCAGATTGGAAGAGTTCGTTTTCAGATTATTGATAATGCCACTTCTGTGAATCTGGGTCAATTTATTGAACGAGAATATAGAAGAAAGTAGCACTATAATTACATATGGTTGGTCCGGGTGTAACTTTTTATCTAAAACTGACAAGTTTAAATATGAGCAAAAAGTGATTTCAGGGAGCGGCAAACAGGCTCATGAGCTATTACCTCATGTACACATGGTATATTCATTGGTAAAACGCTGGATAAATGGCACACATCAAGGAAATGTTTCACCAAAACATTTGTAATATTATTTAGATGAGTATGCCTTTCGGTTTAATCGTAAATTATCAACATATAGGGGTAAATTATTCTTTAGATTAATGCAGCAAGCTGTAGAGACTCCACCAACTCCTTTGAGTGAAATTACTAAAAAATAAATTAAACTTGTTCTAAGCAGATAACCAGTTTAATTTAATCTAATAAAACTAATAATATTAGAAAAAATGGTTTTTGAAAAGTTGTAGTCTGACCATTATTATTTACATTTGCATGGATTATTTTCATCCATGTTTTGGTGAAAAAAATAATTTTTACTAATGATTTTCGGATTAATAATTTTTGGCGAAATAATATGAAAAGAAGAGTTTTTTTAATTGTATCAGCAATGGCTTTACTTCCAGTTTTACTTTTTGGAAGATCTGGTTTTTTATTAAACCAGAATATCGAGGAAGAAAAAGGGCTAAATAAAAAGATGGTATCGCACCCATCCAAAAATCATTTTTTTGGGTATTTTGGCACTAACCCATGGAATGCCGAAAAAACACACCTTTTGAGTCTAGAGACAAGTTTTAACGACCGCTTGCCAAATTCAGGTGAAAAAGCTAATATTGGATTGATAGATGTGTCTACGGGTATTTTTCAAAAAATTTCGGATACGTCGGCATGGAACATGCAACAGGGATGTATGTTTTTTTGGAACCCCCAAAAACCGAGCGAAGAATTTTATTATAATGACATTGTCGACGGCAAGCTAATATCGGTCCTTTTCAATTTAAAAACAAAAAAGAAAACTTTACAGACTTTCAGTATAAGTGGACTGACTAAAGATGGCAGATATGCCATTAATCTGGATTACGGGAGGATCAGCCGACTAAGGAAAGTGGTTAGTTATAGCGGTACGATGGATGAGAACCCAGACGTACCGCATCCTGCCAATTCGGGTGTGTTCGTCTTCGACCTTCAAACTGGTGAAAGAAAGCTTGTGGTGTCCTACAAACAGGTGTCAGACGAAATCAAACGATATGCCCCTGAAATTGAAGGGCGGCACATGTGGATTGAACACGCTGAATTTAACCCAGACGGTTCAAGACTTCTTTTTTTACCGCGTACATGGAATGATAGCGGTAATAAACTGGAGACCGGGATGTATACCATCGCTATCGATGGGGAAGACATGCGGGAAGCAATACCATACGGTTACAATGTCTCGCACTGGTCCTGGAGGAACAACCAGGAGATTGTTGCCACTTTCACTTTAAACGGACGGCACGGCCATATACTCTTCACCGATGGAAAAAAAGACTTTAAAGAACTGCCAGGGATGAATTGGGACGGGCATTGTACCTTTGATCAAACAGGGAGGTATCTGGTTACCGATAACAGATATGACAATAAGAACATAAGGAATTTTCTCTGGCTTTACGATACAAAAAAAGACAGTTACATGAAATTGGCAGCTTTTGACATGGTTGAGAATAGGTTTCTTAGCGGTGACACCCGATGCGATCTGCACCCACGTTGGAGTAATGACAATAAAATGGTTTGTGTAGATGCCATAGACCCCGCCACAACAACAAGGCAGTTATTTATAGTGAATACAGGTCTATAGTCCAGTGTCGGCTCGGGCTGCGCTGGCGCGGATTTGCAATTACGAGTGTTCAGCCTACTTTTTGACCTTTAACCCCCATTTTAAGTTCCTGTTTAATTATTCTGTTGATTTAAGGTGGCCACAGTTCGATCTTAGAGTGGTTATCAAAGATAAACCCGGAGTTCTTCAAACAGGCATAATGAAAGGATTAACGAACGGTTTAATCAGTTCTATTCCTCCCGGGAGCAAGAACAGCTATGTCTGATCAGTGTAGACAGTTCCATGGTTGCGGAGGCGGATGAATGAAATCCGCTAAACGAAGATTTACAATGGAAATTGAGGATGTGGTTACAGCCATGGCAATCAACTATTGCGGTGGTAATATTGCAAAATATAGGGTATCACCAAAAACATATCCCCACATTACAGTTCTGAGCCAACAGAAACAGAGTAATTAATCTTCCGACCACCTCCTGATTGGCAAATCTTAATAATACAAAAGGGTGGGTTTACAAAACCCACCCAACAGTGCTAGACTTTACTCATTTATTGAACATATCCGGTGAGGACAGGAAAAAAGCTTAAAACAAAAATAAGTTTAACTATATAAATGGATTAATCCGATTGTTTATTTTTTAATGAATTTTGCTTTTGCATCGCCAACATACAAAATGTATAAACCATGAGTTAAATCGCTTACTACTATATTCAACTCTTTTGTTCTACTACTGTTTGTTAACGATTTAACTAACTGACCTGTTTGTGTGTATATATATACTGTTTCGGCTATTATTTTATTAGATTTAACAGCTAAAATATCGGCACATGGATTTGGACTAACAGAAAATGACTCTTCGGTATTTACAGTTTTAATTGAAGCTGTTCCGTCAACAATAGTAACCGACTTAACCGTACTTGGTCTCCACTCAAAGTTATATTTTGGATCTGTTTTATAAGCAATAGCTTTAACAACAAAGTTTGCAGGGTTAAAAAAATTTATTTCGTTAGTGTAAAGGGTTGATGATTTTGATGGAGTAGAGCCATCAGTTGTATAATAAATTTTACTCCCTACAGAGGGCGACTTGATCGCAAGAGTTGTAGCACTAGTAAGTTCAAATATAGGATTACTTACAACAGGCACATATCCTTTATTAGCACCATTATAAGCACCATAATTATTCATATAATACAACCAATCTAGGGCAAACTCATGATCTAAAAAATAGAAACTGGAGTCAGGATTAACGGGAGATTCATCATAATAATAAAATAGTTTAGGTGATTGTGATAAATCCGGATCAATAAAACTTGTTCGTATTTCAGTAGAAGTAGCAAACACCCCTTTTTTCTTATCTATTGATTTCAGCGTCATAAATCCATTGGTAGGATAGGTGTTAGCTGGTATTCTTGCATCTGCCACTTTAGTAATAAACGATGCTAATAAAAAACGTGCCTCCATTCCACGATAAGGATCCGAGCCTGCCCAAATAGTATGCATATTACACTCAGGTTTACTAGTACCACAACCCGACCAGCTGGTATTTGTTGTGTAACAGTCACTAGGAGTATAACCTAACAATGGATCAATTGGTTGTGCTACAACATTTAAAAGATACCCTCTGGCATTCCATGAAACAGTAGAATCTCTGTTTCCTTGCCATTGCACTTCCATAGATTCTACGCCCTTGTTAGTAACACACCCTCCATGATTGGGCGATGCTTGTTCGTACTCTCCTGGGAAAAACAACACCGGAACATTTTTAAGGTCAGCGTCATCAGCAGCCCATTTGGGTTTTAAGAATTTTCCTGATTTATAAATAATTACACCCAAAGCCCTACTTGGATTCCACCAAGCAATACTACGAGCAAAAATACCAGAGGTAGAGTGTCCGAAAGATAAAAATGGAGCATATTTAATTTCAGGATGCCCATTTCTACGGGCTAATGAATCCAAGCATCCCAAGAACTCTTCTTCAAAAGTAGCATACCCATTACCTAATTTATCGGTTGTGGTATAAGGGCTTTCATATTCTCTACCAAATGTGCCATAATGGGAACCTATTATTTGTAACACACCAAATTTTTTATCACTACAAGCTTGACGCACTACACCATCCGTAGCAAAATTCGTGTCATGACTTACACCGTCAGTTATTACCAATCCGACAATACTTTCTGAGCCATTAGGTAACCATAGTTTAAACGTCTTTTTTGCAGTTGTTGACCCTTTCTCATAAAAAGTGAATTGATCAGTCCATTGCCCGTAAGCTTGATTAAAAAATGAAAACATAAGAAACACGATTAGAAATGAAGTTTTTTTCATCTGTAAAATTTTTAAGTAGTTAATAATGATGATATGAAACATGTATTTAAATTACGATTCTAAGATCCTTTGTACCAATTTCTCGGTAGTATTTACCACCAGATTTCCTCTGTGAATATTTTCTGTTCCAGTTGTAAGTGTATAGCCGTGAAGAAAACTTTCAAAATCTTCCGTTTAAACTTTATTTAGAAACATATTCAAACCTTTTGCAAGTTAGCATTTTTTTGAAATAAAAAATTCTTTTTAAGTATGATTATCGTTGCACTGATTCAAGTTACAAATGCGACAAATTAATTCAAAGATGCATAAAATATTTTAGATGGTGTTTGAAAATTCATTTTTTCTCTGGGTCTTCGATTTATCTTATTCTGTACCAATTTTATAAATTCATCACTGTACAAATTAAAATTAGTTCCTTTGACAATATACAATGGTTCGTTATAAAAAAAGAAAATTATTAAGTGGCAATCTTACCCCATACTCTGAGTTTAACGATTCGTTACAAAAAGCATGTTATTTATTTTTCTCTACATATTATCGCTCTGTTCGTGTGTAGATTGAGAAACCAGCGTATACCGAACTGTACGTACGGTGTTGTGATAGGACGAAGCGGGAACTAATCCCGTTTCTCCTAATCGATTAATAATTCTATCCGTTCTATCATATTTTTTTCTTCTTACTTGTTCATTATATAGTTATTCCCAGCATGAAGAGAAATTTTCTTACCATGAAGCATTATATATGCTTTAGTTGAATCCGGGATTTCAACGACACCCGAAACAGTAGCATTTGTATTTTTATATAGAAAAACTTTTATTTCTCCAGTACGATAGGGTACTTTAGCTTTTATAGTATCTGTTTCATTAAAGTTAGGTTCAATCTTAATTTTCTTGAAACCTGGTGCATCCGAATCAATACCAGCAATAATTTTGAAAAAATGATAATTTGGACTTGATCCCCAAGCATGACATTCCGATCGACCTCTATCACCTGTTTCTGTCCATGTGGTTACATTAACTAAAAGTAGTTTTTTCCACGTATCCAAACTTTTCAAATAATAGTTTCCCATAGATGCTTTTACTAAAGCTTCATTTAAATAGAACTTCCAATACAAGGTGGCTTGAGTCATATTCTCATTCTCAAGCACTTTTTGCATTACTTGCTGAGCTTCCTTCCCAGTACTTACTTCGGTTAAAATAGCCATACAATTTGTATGTTGAGATATTTTATTCCCATTCGGAATATCTGTAAACAATTCCAAATCAGGCTTCCAATATAGTTTACGGATAACACTCTTTAACTGGTTTGCTTTTACAGAATAACCTTTTGCAATCTTCTGATCACCTACATACTGTTCGATTTTTTCAGCCCATTGAAGCGCTTTTAAAAAATGCAAATCAACAATTGCGGAGTAACCGTTTTTATCAAAGGGGGGTTCACCTTTTGGGAACGACCAATCAATAAAATTATGATAATCTGGTTTCCTTACAGTTCCGTCAGGTCGTTGGCGCTCTGAAAAGTAATTAAGAATGCTTTTCATAATTTGCAACTTTGAACGGACAAACTCTTTATCGTCTGCGTACATCATGTAATCGTACAACATTCCAATCCAATAAATTGAGAAGTTTGGAATGTAATAGAATGAATTCGTAGGGTATCTTGCACTAAGAAAACCCTCATCGTTTATCGACCACGAAAATTGCTCAATTGCATTTTTTCCAAGCCTGTAATCTCCAAAATTAAAATAACTCACCATTGCCGCTACACGGGTATCTCCTTGAAACTGACTCTCTTCATAATACGGACAATCAATAAATGTTTCGTGCGAGCATAGTTTAATGGTGCGAATACCAATATCAAAAATTTTCTGAATTGTATCATTTTCGGCAGGATTGAATTTTTTAGATATTGCAAATTCAGACTTTTTTTCAAAAGGGTAAATTGAACGTACTGTATATAAATCATGAATTATCAACGGAGACTCCTTTGTTTCAATATCAACAACCAGAAAACGGAAAGCCCTCCACCAAAGCGGACAATACATACGATTTTCTCCACCATCAGCAATAATTTTATCAAAATATCCAATAAATGTTTTACCATTAATGTCATTTCTGTTTCCCTTTTGATTATTTTTAGGGTCACCAATGTATGCTGCCTCTGAGTAAGTAATTTTAACAACTGCATCTTTCCCTGAACTAACAATAAGATAAGGATAGGCTGTAGTCTCGCATCCATTATCAATAACAAAGCGTGCTTTGGTATTTGCAGACACTTTAATGTCAGCTTTTTCTGCAGGGAATTTATCAGGTATTATTATATTTTCTGCTTTTAATACTGCTTTTAAACGATTTGGCGATAACGTCTCGTGAGGTAATGTTCTGGGAGTCAGCTTCCAACGGCTGGCCCAAATACATGACTTACTAAAAGCAGTTTCAATTTCTTGTGCATTTTGCCATAACGAATCATTTAAACTAAGTGATTGCCAATTCCATACATAATTTGCGCCATTAATAATTTCACGAGATCCACCGCCGTAATATCCATTAATTTGAGATTTGTCAATGAAGTTGGGGGAATATGCAGTATTATGTATTGCCTTCCACGAAGAGTTCGTATTCAAGAATTGAAATTTTTCATCATCTGCCGTCAACAGAAAACCGGTCTGTACAGTTAGGCGTGCATCCGGTGGATGACTACCATAGTTTTGTACCACAGCAGCTATCAAGTTTTTACCTATTTTTAAATAGGACTTAATATCAGAAGTTTCATAATACCAATGACGTAAATCTCCAGTTAAAGGGCCCCATGTAACTAACTGGCCATTAACATAAAGTTGGTACCTGGTATCACCGGATGTATGAATAATAAGTCTGTCAGGGATAGTGTCTAACACAAATGTTTTCCGAAAGTGAAACACAGCATAATCTTTTGGAGATCCACTTTGTGCCTGTATCCATTTTGCGGGCCAAATCTGAGTCAAATTTTCCTTTTGAGCATTTGCAATTATTGAAAGTTGTGTGAAAACAATAAAAAGAAATACGACAATCAATTTATTGTTTTTCAGTTGATTTATCATGATATTATTTGTTTATTATTCCTGCCGGTCTTCTGTTTTTACCTTTTATTCCTGTCAGGTGATCACCTAAATCTTCTCTGGCCATTTTGGCAACTTTTTGAAGTTCTTCTATAATCTCCGGATAATTTTTTTGAACATCATATCGTTCGGCCGGATCTTCCCTCAAATTATATAATGCCAAAGGAAAATCAATATATGTTGTTTTGCCGGCATGTCCGTCCATACCAGGGATATCCATTTCAGTGCTTAAAGAATTATGGGGGAGTACAAGTTTCCAATTATCACGTCTTACAGCTTTTAGCGAATTATTATCATAGTAATAGTAAAAATACTTGCGAGGATTTGCTCCCTCTTTCCCTTTAAGTAAATCAGTAATATCTACTCCATCAATTTTATTTTCTGGCATTTTAAGGTCACAAATAGCAGCAAGAGTGGGTAAAAAATCGATAGTAGAAGAAAGCTTATTGCATATCTCACCTTCAGTTATTGTTCCTTTCCACTTCATGATACAGGGAACGCGTTGTCCACCTTCAAAAACGGTCATTTTAGCTTCCCTCAATCCACCTGATGAACCTGCCCAGTTACCAAAATTTTTCCACGGTCCATTGTCACTGGTGACAATAACCAAAGTGTTTTTATCTAGTCTTAGTTCTTTCAAGGTTTTGAGTATTTCGCCAACGGACCAATCAATTTCCATCATTACGTCGCCATAGACGCCTGCTCCACTTTTACCCTTGAATTTATCAGAAGCTGCAATAGGTGTATGTGGCATTGAATGAGGTATATATAAAAAGAAAGGTTTGTTCTTGTTTTTCTTAATAAACTGTATCGCATGGTCTGTATATAAACCGGTTAAATGAGATTGATCTTCCATTGTCTTAATTTCACTTACTTTTTCATTGCCTGAAATGAGTGAAAGCGGAACTAAATTTGAAAAAAAGGAGTTTGGTGCTAGCTGTTGACCTAAATAGTCTAGAGGCCACATATCGTTCGAATATGGCAACCCGAAATACTCGTCAAAACCATGTTGAAGTGGCATAAATTCTTTATTGTCACCTAAATGCCATTTTCCAAAAATTGCTGTATTATAACCTTTTTGCTTAAACATTTCGGCTATTGTTGTTTCAGATGGATTGAGACCCTTATTGCTATTTGGAAACAAAACACCCGACATACCTATACGATTAGGATAACATCCAGTTAATAATCCAGCACGGGAAGCAGTACTAACCGATTGCGCAACAAGGAAATTACTGAAACGCATACCTTCATTAGCCATTTTATCCATGTTTGGCGTTTTGTATTGCACAGCACCATAACAACTTAAATCGCCATAACCCATATCATCCATAAGGATTAAAACCACATTTGGTGATTTCTTCTGGGCGTTGATAGTTAATGTCCCCAAACAACTTAGCGCCAAAACGCTTATAAGATTTTGTTTTCTCATTCTTGATAATTTTTTTAAATATTTTTTAAATATTTTTTAAATTTGAATGTTACTTTTGAATTCACTTAACGAATCTAATACTATGAATTTTTGATTAATTTGTTTGAACTTTATTTCAATAAGATTTTACTCGAATTTAGTTGTTCTTTTATTAGCTCAATTTCATGTTTATTAAACTCACAAACTTTATTCAACAATTGATCAACACCTTTATTGAAAATGTAAATAAATTCTTCATCACCCGGAAATAAATTTCCCTGCTCGTTCTTTGCCCTGAAATTCATTGCACAAGCCAATACATATACAATTTTATCGTATTCCAACCCAAGCTCTATAGCTGTGTTAATAGCACCCACAACCCTATCTTGCTTACTTAACTTGCGGGTTAAATCACAACCAACTCTGAAAATTGTATCTCCCAAAGCTTTATTTTGAAAACGTAGAAGTAAATCATCGATATGATTAATTAAATCTTGTCGGGAAAATTCTTCAGGATATTTCATAAGTAGTATTTCAGCTGCCTGGAGCATAGTATTTCGCACCTTTTCGTAAATTTCGGTTACAGAAAGTGCTTCGTACAAATAAACAAAATCAGGATTATAAACATATCCAATGTAAGCTGTAGCTGCATGACCGAGGTTGTGAATAAACAGTTTACGATCGACCCATGCTTTCATATTGGCTTTTGGTGCCAATCCTTCAATTTGGGGAATTGGCGTTTTGAAAGCATTCTTTGACAAAATTAGCGTGTTATAAGATTCTGCGAAAACCTGCAAAATATCTTCATCCATGTCTTTTTTGAGCATAATTGGCACCATCTTACCAATACTTGTTTCAATTAAACCAACCAACTGTAAAAAAGGATAATCTTCAGGTAGCAATGACTTCAGTTCTTGAGCAAAATAAGCATCGGCATTGCGCATATTTTCGGCAATAATAATATCGAGGGCTGAAGTGGGATTTGTTTCATAGCGTTTTTTTAAACCTTCGGCAATCAATGGAAATGCAGTAGCCATTCCGTTCATTCCCACTGAAATTGCCAAAATTTCAGCCGTTGCAATTTCAGCAATCACTTGTGTTGTATCATTGGCCAAAACACCTCGCACATTGGGAATATTGATGGTTTTATCGGTGTCAGATTTAATAATGACATTGTAGTTTCCCCTACGATTCAGCGCATCAATTACGGGTTTAAAAACATCAATAAAAACAACCTCGTATCCACCTTTGCTAAACAATTGCCCAATAAACGAACGTCCGATTTTTCCGGCACCAAATAAAACTAATTTTGGTAATTTATTCATCATTTTTTATTTGTCAACTTATATTTTTCGAGCATTTCATTCACTTTCTCACTTTTTTCACCTGAGTATTTTTCAAAAAAAGTTCCTCCAACGTAATAACAGGCAAAACCACCACAGACAGTGCCTAAAATAGTAGCATCGATAAGTGAGAAATTTGTTGCTATTGACTCTAGTTGAGAAACTATATTGGCAACAACACCACCCACAAAATTATCGCCACAACCCGTTGTATCTCCTTTTAAATGAGGATTGTGTGCAAAATCGTCATTAATCCATTCGCAAACTGGCAAGGTGGTATCAATGGGCTGAAATAATTTTCCAGAAGAATAAACATAAGTTGGTTGCGCACCGTGTGTAATCAGAAAAGCATTACAACCATTTTGGATGAAGAACTCTTGGGTGGAGATAATATCCGAGCAACCACTAATTCGAAGCGATTCTTCATAATCCATAACCAAAAGATCGATTAATGCAAGGCTTTCCAATGTGTTTCCCAAAGGCCATGGTTTTTCAGGATGTTGTTTCTCGTTAATAAAATCGTAAACAGTATGAACTACCGTTAATGAGCCATTTGATTTTGCTTTTAGTAAAAGATTTGAAAGATTGTTATGAAGTTTTGGTACTATAGCCGTTGCACCAAATACAATGATATCTGAATTCCAAAAATTCTCATCTAAATAATTTTCATCAAATTCAGCAGCACAAGCAATGTTGTTTACAAATGTGCGTTCGCCTTTACCGTTGGCAAAGTTTGGATCAGACAACACATCGGTATATGGAGTTTCACCATCTAAAACTCGATAGTTTTCCAAATTCAATGGTAAATCTTTTATTAATCTGCTAATTGCTTTGCCTCTCTCATCGTTAGATCTTGCACCATAAAAACAGACTTCTATATCAGTGTTTTGAAGTAACTGAGCAGTATTGATTAACCCAACAATGGCAGGACCGCCAATATTAAATGCGTCGTAAATTCTATCTCCACTTATTTCTAAAAGAATTTCCTGAAAATTTTTTCCTGAAAATCTTTCCAATTCTTGTGTGAAAACTAATTTCCCAGCTTCTAATCCGCCATCACCAGCCTGCTTGGATTGGTATTTTTTAAAGGTTGAAGATGAAAAATCGATATGATTATACACAAAATCGCCGAGCGCACATCCTGTCCCTGAAACTCTGAAATTTGCCATAGAATAATTTAAAGATATGCTGAATATTCGCTTGATAATAGGAACAGCGGTGCTTCATCCTCTTCAATCTGAGGAAAACGACCTACTTCTTCATAAAAGAAATTATCATTGGTATCATCGTTCACCGTGCTTACTTCGCCCACCAAAACAGGTTTGCCTAGACCGTAAAAACGGTGATATACACCCGATTCCATACACACACTCTGTCCGGGGTGTAATTGAATAATTTCGCCGGGGGCTAATTCTTTCACAATACCATCCATTTTTACTGTAAAATTCTTATCCGAAAAAGAACCGTCAGTATTTGAATTGTAAAATTCAATTTCTAAAACACCTCCACCACGATTGATAATGTCTTCCGTTTTCAGTCGGTGAAAATGCATAGGTGTTTCTTGTCCTACTCCGGCTATCATTATTTTTTCACAATAGGGCTTTTTATCTTTATTGAAATTCCCATTGCGTATGGTAAAAAGCATTAAACCTCTTTTGTCATAGTCGTTGCTGCCAAAATCGGTTAAATCCCACCCTAACACATTGTCTTTAATTTCGGAGTGAGTAGCATATTTTTCTTTCCAATCAGCTGGACTATAAGTTGCCCAAGTGGGTAAATAGAATTTGTTGTCGTTGAAAAACTGCAAGGCTGCTTGTATGTGTTTGTTTATTTCGCTACGTTTCATGGTGAATTAGATTAGCCCTTACCCTCCCAATAAGTCGGGTTATATTGTGGGAGATAAGATAAGTTAGTATTTTATGATTATAATTTTTGTTTCACTTGGTTTTAAAGTGTATTTGGGTAGATTGAGTAATTTATTTTCTTTCCAACTCACTGATTTATTTTGTTTATTTTCAACAAGCATGACTGTTTTTGCTTCAAATTTTGTTGGATTAGTGAGCTTTATTTTTACTGATTTTTTGGTTATTGAAATAATTTCTGATTTTACACATTCAAAATCAATAGTTTTATTTAATTCTGCATCCACATATACTCCAGGTAATTCAACCGCAGTAAGAAGCATGGCAGTTTCGGCCCAGGTAGAACCAGGTTTTATTTCGCCAATGCCTTCTAACCAGTCGGTAGTACTTACCCGTTCGTTAATCCAACCGGGAGCCATTCCGGCAATAGGTCGGGTGCTGTGCGACATATATTGTGGAATGGTTTGAGTAATTTCTTTGAGTAATTCAAGGTATTTTGGATTATTTGTTGCACGGTATAAGCGCAATAAAGCCAAACCGGAATGTGTACAGATACCTGGAGAACCGTGGCGATTTTGTGTATTGGCAAAAACAGAACCTGTTGTTTGCATGTTGAGTTTACCAAACAAGCAACTCTCGGGGAAATCATAATTGTAGGACATTACCCAGATGGAAAATTGTGCAGCAGTTTCTTCAGCGTATTGCAACCATTTTTTATTACCGGTAGTTTCGTATAACAGCGCAAAGGATTCGACCATGGCGTACCACGACTCGCTATCTGGATTTTGCATGGCATCGCCCGGTCCTCCACAACTTATCCCTTTAGAAATATAATCGTCGTACATTTTCTGAGCCGATGATTTGGCAACTTCAAGATACAAATCGTTGTTGAAATATTTAGCTGCCAGCACTAAAGCTCCCGGAACAACTGCCCCGCTTGTGGAACCACCAACTATGACATCACCGGTTCGGCTATCCACAAAATTTCCAAACTGTCCCCATTTTTGCCACAATCGAACAAATGCATCGGCAACACCACGTGTTCCTTTTTCCCATTCGGGTTGCACTGTAATATTTTTTTTCTTCATCAAATCGAATTGTTTGATGATATAATAAAGTGCATCACCGCTTTTTCGGATTAAATGCCAATTGACTGACAGCGGTTTACGGATATCACCCCCATACCATTTGTTGCCTTTTTCGCCACTGTCCCAGAAAAATCCGGAAGGCGAAATTCCGTTTGGGAAAAGCCAATTGAAATTTGACACCACATTATCAATCGTTTTTTTATTGTTTGAAAAAAGCAATGGATAAGTCGAAATCATGCCACCAGTCCAGCCAATTTGCCAATCCTGTAAAAAGTTTTCGCGCATGCCAATGGCATAATAGCCCCACTCCGGAACAAAATTCTGCGCATTAAACTTATTTTCAATGGTATTATAACATTCTGAGAATGTATACAATGGCGTAACGTGTACTGATTCACACAAATCTTTACGAGCTGCAAAATATTGGTCAAAAACAGTTTGAATACCAGACGAATGAAATAAATAAACCCGGAAAACAAACTTCACTTCGTCACCAACTTTGAAATTAGCAGGTGTATCGGTACTTGCAACTTGGTTATCACAAATTTCGTATTTATAGCGTTCACGGACCAAAGGCGACATAATGGTTATCAAACCCTTTTTTGAAGCAGTTTCTTCCACATTTATACCATAATCCCCCCACGCATTGGCTTGTTTGGTAATTATCAATGCGCCTTGATTCAGAGTTGGCGAATGAAAACTTACTGCAGGCAATGCCATTCCGCCACTACGCTCTTGAATGCGCGATGGTCCGTTTTTGATGTTTAAGCGAGGAACATCTGAAATAATAATAGGCTTGTCCGGTCCAATATCACGAATATCATTTAGCTTTGGCGAATAAGCTATGCGGCGGGACTCAAATCGATTACCATTGCAAACAGCAGCCGGCATCATCACGTAATTTTCCTTCGACCAATTATTGAATTCAAAATCAACAGACACCGAAGCATTTTGTTCATTTCCTTTTGTTAACCGAAAAGACACTTCAACATCGGCCATATCCTTGTTGTCGGACGATGGAATTAATTTTGAAGTTATTTCCCATTCAGCATTTTTTGTTATAATATGCTGTAATTCATTTTGTTGTAAATTTGCATTAAGTTTATTTGTTCCAATTAATTTATTGAATAAATCAGGGTTATAATTATTTACCCGATAAACCATTTTTAGATTATGACTTGAAAACAAATCAGAAACTACATCATTTGCTATTACAAATTGAAAAGCAAAAAGAAATGATATAAGTATGAATTTTCGGAGCATGATATTTTTTTTACAATTTAAGGATTTACAATGTATAAATATACTACTTCTTGACTTTTTCATTTAAATGAATGTAACGCATCAACGCTTCCACGTAATAATAGTCGGCATAAGTAAGTGGGACATCCATTTCAGCATTATGCGGAAAAGAACCAACACTATGTTTTAAAATAAAATTTCCATTCTCACCCAATTTTGCCTGATATTGTGGTGAAGAAAGCGTCAGTATTTGCTTTTCGGCAGCTTTCAAAAATCGTTTCGATTCTTTTCCTTTTACATATCCACTCAATTCGATAAAAGCTGAACACATTATCGCTCCTGCCGAAGCATCGCGCAACGCATTAGGAATGTTTGGTGCATCAAAATCCCAATAAGGAATTAAATCGTTGGGCATACGTGGGTTTGAAAGTAGAAAATCAGCAATTCTCAACGCATGTTTTAAAAATATTATATCATTTGTTTCGCGGTAACACATTGTATATCCATACAATGCCCAAGCCTGACCACGCGCCCAAGAGGAAGAATCGCTATATCCCTGAACAGTTCCTTTTAATTCGGGGATGCCTGTCATCGGATTGTATGAAACTAAATGATAACTACTGGCATCGGAACGAAAATGATTAATCATGGTTTTGTTGGCATGAGCTACAGCAATGTTGTAAAACGAACTGTCGCCTGAAAATTTAGTTGCATTGAACAGTAGTTCGAGGTTCATCATATTGTCAATAATCACTGGATATTGCCACTTGCCATGATCCCAAGAACGAATTAATCCTACTTTGGGATTAAAACGAGTTGATAATGACCGGGCTGTATTAATAATTATATTTTTATACTCGTCGGTTGGATACAATCGATACCCATTACCATAACTGCAATAAATCATAAAACCCACATCGTGATTGTTGGTTACATATTGTTGATTGGCAACACGTTGGGACATCAATTCCGCATCAGTTCTGATTTTTTCGTTTTTTGTATATTCAGCTAAATACCAAAGCGTTCCGGGGAAAAAACCACTTGTCCACCAATTAGCTTTAGAGGTAATCAATTTACCTGAATCATCAATTGTTCTAGGTAATAAATTCGGTTTGTCTTTCATTACTTCCGCCATCAAACTGTATTGCTGAGCTGAAAATTGAAGGCTTTTTTCGGCTATTTTTGTTACTTTTTGACTAACTGGAAATGCAAGAATAGTAAAGGTAAAAAGTGAAAAGCAAAAAACTAAAATTCGTTTCATATTCAAATTATTTCTTATTATTTAACATGTTATTCATTTCTATCCCGGCAAAAATTACGGCAAAAGTACCATGCGTATCGTTATCGAAATACGGACGGTTGATGTAATAATTCACATCTTCGGAACACATGGTGCCCATGCAAATTTTGTGAACAGTTCCATCGGGTTCAATCTCGGTTTTGAGAGCGTTCCAGGCTTTAATAGCAACAGGTTCGTAGGTTTTGCGGTCGAGCCAACCATTCGCAACACCACGGGCAATAGCCATAGTAAAAATAGCAGTACCCGAAACTTCTTCTTTCGAGTCGGTGCGATTCAATACATTGTGCCAAAATCCGGAAGGGGCTTGCAATTTTACCAAGGCAGCCACATGACGGCGATAATGAGCTAAGATTTCTTTGTAGTAAGGATTTGATTTGGGAAGTATTTTCAACACCTCTGTTGTAGCCCATATTCCCCAGCCATTGGCACGAGACCAATAAGGCAATTTGGCATCAGGTCGTTCAGAATAATTGGCATGCATATACAAATTTGCATCTTTATCCCATACGTATTTACGGAATTCGAGCACTTGTTTGGCCGCATCATTCAGAAAAAACTCTTTTAGCTTTTTGTCACTCACATATTGTGATGCTTGAATCAGAAACGGAATTCCCATAAACATATCGTCCACCCAAGTAGTATATTTATAGGGCGTTGTGCGTGTATAAATGTTTGATCCCGGAAAGCGAAGTTGCTCGTCTTTAGCGTATTTAATAATTTTATCAATGTATTTTTGATAATCGGCTTTATTACTAAAATCAGCTTGCTGGCGAAGTCGGTAAATAAACGGTAATGCAGGAGCTAACGTAAAATCAAGCAATGGAGTGTTTAATATCTGATAATTGACAGATTTAAATTTATTGAGCGTATTAACCTGATAATCAATAAATAGAATACTGTTGATATGAAAGTTACAAAAATTCGTTGCCCAATCGTCGTATTTCTTTTCGTTGGAAACTTCGGCGAGAGTTTGCATAGCCCAAGCCATACCGCCATTGTGGTAATTCCAGTTGTAGTTTGTACCCCAAAGTAAAGGATTTATTACATTGCCTACAACTTCAACTTTTGGAATAGTCCACGTGATGGGTTGTCGGTCAATGCCAGCGTACATTTTTCCAAAAGTAATTTCATTGCCAAATTGAAGTACATTTTCCAGTTGTTTGCTGTTTAACTCAAACGGACCCATCACCAACCAGTTGGACAGTTCAGCTACTTTTTTATCAACATAGTTTAAGTGCGAGAGCCCGATGGTAGGTTTTTGTGTGGTTTCTGTAATAATTTCCCCTCCATCGCCGGGAGTTTGCATGTAGAATTTCCATTCTTTACCAAAAGTATTCGATTCGACAAACAGATCATTTGTTCCTTTTTGAAGGCTCAAAGTTAATTTTTGAGGTAAAACTATATCGCGTTCTTCGACATTCAATTGAATGCTTTTAGCTCCTGATTTATTGTAAACCAGTTCGTTATTCAACCAAATACTACAACCATCATTGTGTTCAATTTCGACTACAAAATTTTGTGCCGATTCTGAATATATTTGGGTATAGGCAAGAGCACCGGCAGGTTTTCCGAGCATAAAAGTGCGACCAAAATCGACACATTCAAGTACACTAAAATTTGATTTTGGCTGCGAAATTTCAAGTTTGTATTGAAAAGGAGTTTCACGGATAAGCTTATTGCCGATAAGTTTCACCACTTCTAAGGGTTGGTTTATGGCAGAAAAATTCGGAGTATTGGCAGATAAAAACTGAAGTTGAATGAAAAGAAATAGCAATGCCGAAAATGACTTTTTCATGAAGTTGTAGCTAATATTACATTTATAATCAACATGACGTATATAAGCAATAATTACCTTAAACCACGTAACAAAAAAGCTTCAGAAATCTGAAGCTTTTTTGTTTAAAGTTTTTCAATAATGAAACTACCTTTCTCTTGTCGATATTTGAATTTTGCCACATCAGATAAAACATCAAGAATTTTTGTAAAAGATTCATCTCTGTTAAATTTAAGAGTGTACCTTTGATTTGCAAGTTTTATATCAGGAATAAGTATTTTCTTCTAAGTACGTAACAAAAATTTAGAAATATCTATATTCAATTGAGAATCAGTTTTTAAAAGTATTGAAGCGACAAATATTCATGTTTGAAAAAACTACTAGCTCTTCTATATTGTTAAGCATTCCAATAGGTAAATGTCAAACTTCACAAGCTATATATTAATGACTGCATATTTTACAAGCACTTACCAAACAATGTTATTTTGCAGACTCCAGTAAATTATGAACTGACATATAAATGGTTGGTTTATACGCTTTGTTTTTTTCAAAAGCATCAATGATAGCTCCAAAACTATTTTCTAACTTTGTTTTCTCTGTCAAAATAAATTTATTTTCTGGCTGTAGAGTAATCCGATTCAGCGTTTGTCCTATCGAAATAATATCATCGAAATTGTACACTTTATGATTCCAGGTTCCACTTGCAATTACTTGTCTGGAAGCATAAAACACTTTGTTTACTTTTCCTATTAATCCCGACAATAAATGCGAGTCGAGATTTGGGAATACAATCTCAACATCCACTTTTTGGTTTACGTCGAAACGATCGGTTTTTATTACAGTCATCAGATTGCTACCATCATATTGCCAGCCGTTTGCATTTACATCTTTATTCATTGTAATAACTTTTCCATTTACTTTCACTGATACCGGAACAAAAGTGAGTGGTAATCTGATTTCGTAACTACGAGAATCTGGCATTCCTTTAAAACTTCCTTCGATTGGTAAAATCTGTGTTTTCAACACACTGTCTTTCTTCTCGAACGAAATATTAGTATATGTAAATTCATTCTTTTTAAAACCAAGATCAGTCCCAGCATCGTCATACACTCTTGTTTTGCCCGATTTTCCAGGGAAAATATTGATTATAAATGGATCAATTGCTTTTTCGCCTATGCGTTTCATGTCAGGTTGCATAGGAATAATAGCTCCACTCCGCACATACAGTGGAATTTCATCAAGCATATAAGGTCGTTCAACAATTTGGTCACCTTGAATAAGTGTTCCCGAGTTCCATTCAAACCATTCACCTTTTGGTAACCAAATTTTTTGCGATATAAACAATGCATTTCCATTTACCGAATCTTTCTGCATAGGTTTGGTAATAGGTGACACCAGCAAATCAGAGCCAAACATATACTGGTTTGGGAAATTATATGCGTTTTCATTTTTAGGGTAGTCGTAATACATTGGTCGCATCATGGAAACAGCCGAATCATATGCAATGCGAGCATTGGTGTAATTGTATGGAAACAAGGAGTAACGCAGTTTCATGGCATCGCGCATGGCGTAAAAATTATTTTCAGGATACGCCCAAATTTTACGTTCTATGCTTGGATCTTTGGTACAATGTGTGCGCAAAACAGGACTAAATGCTCCCCATTGAACCCAACGGGTATATAATTCAGGATCATATTTATCGGGATGCATGTGTCCGCCTATGTCGTGACTCCAAAAACCATATAAAACATTGGAAGCAGTTGCCGTAAAAAAAGGCTGATAATCAAGTGATTCCCAACAAATCTTAGTATCGCCGGAAAAACCAATCTGATAACGGTGATTTCCCAAGCCACCCCAACGATGAAAAATCAGCGGACGAATTCCACGTCGCTCCATATCGCTTGAGTGAACATAATTCAAATAAAAGGTTGGGTTTACACCTTCTATTTTAGTTCCGCCCCATTGTTGCCAATCGAGCCACCAGAAATCAATGCCGTCTTTTTCTAATGGATGTAATAATATATCCATATAATTCTGGGCAAATTTTTTGTCGGTAATATCAAAAGGAACATATTTTTTAGTTGAAGGATCAATTCCCATCGATTTTGCAAAAGCATCATACTGTGCTTCGTGTGGCTGAACACCTGATGCAGGATGCAGATTCATGCAGGTTTGTATGTGATTCTCATTCGTCCACTTAAGGAAACCTTTAGGATCGGGAAATAAGCTGTTATTCCAAGTATAACCTGTCCAACCATATGACTGACCGCTCTGATCTTTTAATCTCTTACCATTATCGTCGAACCATTCAGGACGGTTCACTATATGCCAATCCATGTCAATCACCAGAACATCCAACGGAACATCGTGTAAACGAAATTCTTCTACTAAATTTTTCATTTCGACGTCACTATATTCCCAGTAACGTGACCACCATATTCCAAAGGTGTATTTCGGTGGAAGTGCCATTTTACCAGATAATTGGCTGTAATTGTATAAAGCTTTCTTATAATTACTGTCATAAGCAAAGAAATACAAATCCTGCGTTTTCTTTTGCGGCCGAGACATTACCCAGGGCCAATCTGAATTATCAAACAATGGACGTTTCGAATCATCAATCATTACCCATCCATCACGAGAGATTAGACCGGTTTCGAGACGAATAGTATCAAATCCTGCTACATTTTTTTTATAATATAAATTTCCTTTTGCTCCATCCAGTGTTCTGGTTGTGCCTAAAAGATTTCCTTTATTCGGTGTACCAATATTCCATGTCTGTTTTTTACCGTTTGCAGTATAGTCAATAAACAAATTTGCAGTGTTGAAAGTGTCAGCACTTATTTTGTACCGAAGGGTTAATGCGGAGGTTTTCACTTCCAACCAACCATTCTTTACCTTCTTTGTAAATGCCGGAACAGGTAAATTACGATTGATAAAAGTCAACGTGGCATAATCTTCAAAAATACTATCAACTGAATATTCCATACGAATTACGTCTGGAGTTAAAATAGTAAAACGAGCATTACCAGATTTGATAATCGCCCCTAAATTTGCCACTGGATTAGCTTGTTGAGCGTAGATAGAAGTGGCAAGAAAAAGCAAAAAAAATGCTTGAAAAGTCCTTTTTTTAATCATAATGAAATTTAATTAATTACGTTTTGAGATACTAAAAATTTGAGAAGAACTATAATAATACCTATTTTTTAAAAGCTTTATTTTCAATTGAATATAGATGTTTTAAAAATTTTGTCATTTATTTAGTTGTTTTCCAATAAAACACTTGTGACTACTTTATTTGATTATCTGCTGGTTTAAAAGCAAAATGATTTAGGAATATAGGTAGATTATTTACAGTCCACCTAAATTGACAAGGTTGTAACCCACAGCAGTAAGTTTCTGATTTCGAATATAGAATGTCGATTCATAGCGTTGTTTTGCAGCCGGAGTATCCACGGCATTTTTATCTGCAAATATTTTAACAACTCCATTGGGATAATATACTAATATTTGTTCACCCGGTAATTGATAAAATTTAGAAGCCATTGCTACAATACCATCTTTTCCAACATCTCCCAATACCAATCCAAGATTGTTGTAAATTTTTCGATCGCCCTGTTCTCCTAATGCACAAACTAATTCATGTACGCCATCTCCATTAAAATCAACTGGAATACTATTGAATAATGAGAATGGCATGGTAACTTTCTCACCCGTAAATGTTTTGAAAACAAACTCATCCATTCCTGACCTAAAAAACCCCTTTTCACCAGCAACTTTATTCCCGATTTTAAGTGCATAGGAGTATGATTCTCCGTTTTCGCCTAGATTTGCACACCATCCCATATCCATATGCCCAAAATCAATATCTTTCCAAACACGATTACCGTGGTCGTCGTAAAGCACTACCCTCGGAGGCATGGTGTCAGTATAGTACGATTCGCGGCAAGTGAAAATACTCCAGCGGTTTGTCGATTTATTGAGAACCGGCTGAATGATATCTGAATGTCCATCCCAAACACCCGAATCTGCTAAAAAAACGACTTTACCCGTTTGCATACTGATGCAACGCTCACCCCACATAAATTCGTCGGATTGATCACCATCAATATCTACAACGGAGCTCATATGGGAACCCAACGCTGTATTCTTTTTTGGAAGAAATAAATTCCATCGACTTTTCATTCCAGTATTCCAGGCCTGGATATACATCGGTCCATAAGTTCCTTGAGCAGTAATGAGTACAGGTTCACCGTGAACGTATCCTCCAAATATAAAATTTCTAAAAAAATGACTGTTTGATTGATTGTTGTCGGGATAATGCCAAGGCCATTGACCTTCTGATTTGCCTGTAAGTGCATTCAATTTTTCAAGAACATATCCCGTCATTCCAAGGGGATGTTCTGAATCATTGGTGTTATTGAGCCAGATTTCATCCACCCCATCTTTGTTTAAATCAAATGGAAATACGGGACAAAACCAAATTCCCGGAACCATTCCCTTATTCAGTTCTTTTTTCCAAATTTGTTTGCCTTTGGAATTGTACATAGCCAATACAAGCGGGTGCTTTGGATAAAAAAACATTTCATAATATGGATCAATTTCCTTATCTTGCGAATAAACGAGTAATAATCCCCTACCTTGATCCTTTCCAAGCTCAACAGGCACTGCCCTTAATTTACCGATTGTCTTGTCAACTTTAAATTCCTTAATAACTTGAATATTATAATCAGAATTAGATTGAGCATCTAAACTCCTTGTTCCTATAAATAGAATTACAAGGATGAAAATTATCTTAATTATTGTTCGTTGTGTATTTGTCATTTTTTTAATTTATATTTATTAAAACTAGAAATTTGGAATTAGGATTCAACAGACATCAAATAAAGCATTAAAAGCAAAGAAGATACCGTATCGAATAATTAACACTACATCTTTCAAACTCGATTTAATTATTCTTTATTTATTCTACAACCAATAATTTAAAGCGCTGATTGTGATTGCTTGACATAACTTCAACAACAAAAATTCCTTTTTTTGAATTCAGATTGATTTGACAATCTTTGGACACTTTTTGATTAAAAATCAATTCTCCTGTAATGTTGTAAATACTGACATTCGTTGATTCTGAAATACCACTCAAAGAGAAAATCCCAGTTGTAGGGTTTGGATAAATTGAAAATTTGTTTGCAACAAAATATTCTGAAGTTCCAGTAGAAATTATCCTGATTTCTTTTACTGATTGTAAACTGGACCCGTTGGTATTTACACCTTGTACAGTAATTTGACCACCAACAAATCCCTGTATGAAATTAACTATAATTGTATTTGTTCCTTGCCCGCTCACAATTGTTGCATTTGCTGGTACAGTCCATTGATAAGAAGTTGCATTTGATATACTCAATACACTATATGTGGCATTATTTTCAAGTGCAAGAAAACTACTCTGTCCAGAGATATTACCAGGCACATTGGGCAACATTGAATTAACAACAACAGGTAATTCAATCATATCAGAACTTTTATAGGTAGTATTTCCCAAATGTGCAGCCCGAAGTACAATATCGGTCGTTCCTGTTTTAGAAACAAATGGTAAAACAACAATTTTATTCCCTGCAATCATTTTTCCAGGTCCACTGAGTAAATAAACCGTTGGAGTCAAACCACTTGTTAACGTAGCGTTATACGTGATAGTATCACCGGGAGCACAAGCAGGTATTGAGGCAATAGATACTGTTTGAGTTGTACCGGAAGTTTTTTTAATAACTGTGAGAGCTATTTGTCTATCACGAATCTGATAGGTTGCGTCACCATCCTGGCGCATAAGAAGCCTGGCTCTGGTTCCGAAATCAAAAACACAAGGATTAATCTTAACAATTCCTTCCGAGGTTACAGAGGCCAAACAATCAGTTCCCATTAATTGCACAGGCAAACCTGATGTAGAAGTAAATCCGGAAAACGAATAATCTTTCGACATATCAAAATTTGAAGCCGAAAAATTCATACCGCAATCATTTGAAGTGCTAGTGCCATAGTTGAAAGTCAAAGTAGGTGAGACTTTTGGTGGATTGCTACGTACATTTAAGTCCTGAGTCTGCTTTGTAACGTCATTTTGATAATTATACCACATAGTTGCCATTTCTTTGTCTAAATGCCAATAACAACTTGTTGGGTCGCTGAAATTTGGAAAACTATCAATCTTGAGATGAGCATAATCATGTATGGTAGTTTCGGACAACCATCCTGTGTTTTCGGCTATAGGATTTAACTGTATTAATCCATTGGAAGCATAAACTCCTTTAGGCAATCTTTTTTCAATTGATTTCTCAATAAACATAGTGATTAGTGGAATTTCAAGTTTTGTATTAATTCCCATATGACCTTCACCTGGTCGCATGGTGACTGAAGCCAGGAAAGGGCTGATGAACTTTTTCCTGGCACTTATAACCGTATCCCTTACCCAATTATATTCATATTCGGTTCCACATTGTGAGGGAATATTGGTTCCTACCGACCATTCTTCAAATTGTCCTTTAATCGCCATAAATGGTACATTAGGAAGTTCTTTTGGAGTCCATTTTGGAATCAGCAAATTTCCACTATGAGTAATAATGGCAATAGTTCTACTTGGTTTCCAAAAACCTAATCCAGTAGCAGTTAAAGTACCAGCTGAATGTCCCCACGTTACCCAAGGCACATATTTTAACTCCGTAAAACCACTCAATTGAGCAAATTCATTTAAAAGATTTAATATTTTAATTGTATCAGCTGGTGCATTAGAACAATTAATATCTTGTCGGGTATAAAGTATGGCCATTTGTTCTTTTTCAGCCGTAACTCTGAACAAAGAGTCTGTTACTAACAATTCTTCAATTGAAGTATGAGAAGCAATAAATAATGCCCTTATTCCACTCGAACAAGAATTAGGTATCCATAGAAAAGCTTTTTTACTTGATGCATCTGTATTCATAAACGACCATTGATGATTGGCTGTAGTCTGTGCACGTACATTTAGAAAACCAAATACGATTATAGCAAGTAGAAAAATGGATTTTAAAGTATTTTTCGTGTTCATTTTGATATAAATTTAAGATTAAAGTAATATCATTATAAGTTGCAAGTTCAGATAAATAAATGTGTGTACTTGCTGTTTTTCTATATTTAGTTACAACGATTATCCGACTTGTAGTTACATTGACCAATTTATTTATTTTTTTTTGACTTTTTCATCTTATTCTCAACCTTCATTCCATCAAGGACAGGTGAATTATATATAGCTAAATTTTTCACCGATTGAAAGATACCTGCTTTAGTACCTACGGCCACTCTTGCCTTAAAATTGTCGATTTCGAGGCCATCAACATCAACACATGCAATAGCTGGTCGTTTGTCTTCTATATTATAATCAACCCGCACATCACTGATATCAAGATTCTTCACATGACGAGCATACAATCCATACGATGGCGTAGCCGACTTTAACCTTTTCACTTCTGGGTATCCTTTACCAAGTTCCGGAAGATCTATGTCTCCAAGTTCTTTCGCACCCCTACCATTATTGATAAATAAAACATTACTAATGCGAATATTTTCGAGATAATACTTCGGGGTACCGGTGATATGAATTCCACTCAATGAATCAATCATAGTTGCAACAATATTAGAAATAATAATATTTTTTCCAACAGGAACAGCTGTTGTATCCGGGTCGCGATTGCGTTCACCAAGGGTAATATATATAGGATATCCGTTAATATCCGACATAGTGAGATTGGTTATTGTAATGTTTTCCATTATACCGCCATCAACCTCTTCCAAAGCCAGCCCTCTGCAAAATTTAAATGTGCAGTTTGAAACGGTACAATTTCGAAAACCACCGTTCGATTCGGTACCGAACTTTATTCGTCCATTTCTGCCACCCATACCTTCTGGTTTAAATTCTATTAAAGTCCCATCAATTAGAGTCCCTTCTTTATATGCTGAAACCTGACAATTAGTAATGGTTAGATTTTCGGTGATCACTTTTTTACCTAAGGCAAACGAACTTTTCGGACAAATTGCATCGTCGCCAGGTGAATTTACTAAACAATTTGAAACCATTGTATTGGTACAACAATCAATGTCGATACCATCGCGATTGGTGTCAATAATCAAATTATCAAGGAGAACCATATTACAACCGGTAACAAGAATGGCAAAATGCCCCCCATGGAAAATGGTAATATCTCTGATGACTACATTATTGCATAACTTCAGAGCAATGGCTTTTGTTGCTTTCCCAACAGGACCTTCATTCGATTCCTTTGATGAACGTACTAGACCACCACCATTAATCATACCGTGACCGGTAATAGAAACATTCTTAAGATTTTCGCCCCAGATAAGGCTATTGTGAAAATAGGTATGGCCACCATCTTGATACTGTGTTCCGACAACCTCTTCTTCCGGGTCATAAGCACCTATATCCTGTGGAGCACCAAGAATCACACAACCTGCATCAAGAAAAAGGTTGATATTACTTTTCATGTGGATACTACCACTCAGGTACGTTCCGGCCGGAAGATAAACTGTTCCACCGCCGCTCTTTACAGCTGCGTCTATTGCATTGTTAATCCCGGGACTATCGAGATTTTGACCATTCCCAATGGCACCAAAGTCTTTGACATTATAAAACCCATTGGTGCTTGCTTTTAATGATCCTACAGAAAAAATAAGCATTGCTATAATACAAAAGAAAAATCTTAATTCATTCTTAATCATTGATATTTATTTATTAAGTTATACATCCTTTTATTAATACTATTATTGTCTAAATTTATAAAATACTACAAACGTTATTTTTGCAAATCTCAATGGTACTTACAAGAATTTAAAAAAAAATAGTGCGAATTAAACCACGAAAACCCCCAATTATTTATCCAGCTTATTTGAATATTTTGTAATGGACTTGTCATTTTTTCAACCTTAGTTACAATTTCAAAAGCATCATTGTGATTACTTGATATCTCAAAACTATTGGAATGCCATTGATGTCAGAAAGTACAAGTATATTTTTTGTTTTACTTTTCTTTAGTCCTTGATATCTATAATTTTATCCAACTCGCCTTTTTTTGAGTATAATACTTGCTGCAACATAGATATTGTCATCTGTTGTTCAGTCTGCTTTTGCTAACGTTACTGTGCTGGCTAATGTTGTTGTAGCATTATCCCAAGACAAACCATTGGCTGTTCCGGTAGTACTAGCAGAAACAAAGAAATTGTTTGCAAACATTTCGGCTGATAAGTACATGCCCATAAGGGTAAGAATATATTTTTTTATAAATTACATCAATTCGAATAAGTTAATAAATGAGTTGAAGCAATAAAAAAAAATGCAACTTTGTCAATGAGTATGTGACGAAGAATGAACGTAAGAGCCTTAAAGCCTTATCATATTTAATATTGGAATTGTTTTTAAGTTGTTGTAGTAGAATGTGATAGTGTTCAGGCACTTCCAATGCAACGTTTTAGTTTCAAAACGGACAAAATTGCTTTAAATGCATCTAGCCAAACCTTAGTTCATTAGTTCATTATTTCATAACTTCTAACAACTTCAAAGCATAAATCAAATTCTTATTTAGAGAGCAGCAATTCCACCAGATTTTTTGCAGCTTTCATGTTTTCAAAATCTGCGGGCAATAACAAATGGTCGATGTATTCGTTGTAAAGCCAGGGGTCGCCCACTGCCAGCATATAACCATTACCATAGTTTGCCTCAGCCATCAGCACATTGCCATTTTCAGTCAAAATTGGTTTAGCGGATGCACTGCAATAAATGGGTGCAATTTCTTTCAAAAAAATTTTACGAACATCTTTAAATAATTGATGGTTCGGGAGGTTCGTTGAAGCACAACTATTAAAATTGCGTGTTTGGCCTGGAATTGACATTTCGGGGTGCAAAACCTGATTGCCAAACTTCATCCCGAATATCTCAGCAAGTCGGTTGAATTTTCCCAATTCAGCATGAGCGCTATCATTCGTCAATAAAAGCAGAACACCACCCTTTTTCACCCATTGAGCAATGGCTTCGGAAGCCCTTTTGTCCATGAAATTAGGATTTACAGTTTCTAATTTAGTATCGGGGTCAACAATAATATAAACATCAGCATTTTTAAGGTTTTTGCTTGTTGGCTTGATTCTCAGTATTGATAAAACAGCTTTTTGGGCTTTGAATAATTTTCCAAATTGAGAGAATCCGCTCATTGCAGTATCATTCCATAGGTAATGAAATGGCTTACCTGTAGAGCTGTCAAATTCGTTGTTGTAGTAATTATCTAACACAACTCGCTTTTGAGCTGGCAATTGAGCGAAACCTACGAATATCAAACTAAAAAGAAAAAGGGATTTTAACTTCATAATAAATTGGTTTTGGAGATGAATTAAATGTAATGTTTAAAATTAAGAAAATCTATTTTAATAAAAATACCTTTGTTTCTTCATTTTGCAAACTAATTGTGACAGGCTCTATTTCATTTTGGATGGATGAATTCAATTGAATCAATCGTTTAGATGCTTCAATTCCTGTCAATTCAATTGAAACTTCTAATCCACTTTTATTTATTAAAACCAGCACGCGTCCGCTGTTTGTTGCAAGTACTTTCATCAAAACTCCGGGAGTAAATTGCTTAAAACGAATGGTGTTTTCGTTCAAACTTGATACTACATATTTAGAAAGTAAATCGGATAATGGTTGGTAATTACTTGTTTCGCGGGCAGCCAGTGCTACGCATGAAGGAATCCAGATTACTCTGCCTTTGCCGAAGTTGTTCAGACTTGCAATTGTTTGTTTGCTATCGTTAATTGCCAATATGCCTGAATGTTCGGTTTGAATATGTCCCTCCCAAGCGTGTGCAGGCAGTACTAAAGTGCTGTTCAAAAACTGGATATTGAATAGATTTGCTTTGAGCGGTGCTTCGGTTATTAAACCACCAAATGAATCACGATATGGAAATTGCGCACTAAATTGCAAGTGCATATTTTCGTCAAAATAAGCTGTTAATCCTTCTATAATTAACTGCCCGCCATTTGCAACAAAATTAGTTAACAATTGTTTGTATATTTTTTGTAAAGCTATTTGATGTGGAATAATGACGATTTTGTTTCGAACATTTTTATCTGTAAAATCATATTCGTCGATACATTTAATATTGCACTGAATGCCCATCTGCGAAAGGGTTTCGTAAAAACCAATGACCGATTTGATGGCTGCACCAGGTGCTCGCCCTAGCATGTTTTGACCAGATTTCTGAGCATTTCGTTCGACCCAAAGCGATTCCCGAGTATAAAGAATGGAAACACCCGATTCTTCCACTTTGGCAGAGGCAAAAACATCGGCATATTTATTAATGATTCCGGCAGTTTTTGCTGCCATTTCCATTCGATCTGAAGGTTGGTTTAAGTAATTAAGCAACGCCCATTCGCCAGCTTCAATGCCACTAGTGCGTGGATTCAGCGACCAGAATATCATGCCTTTTCCACCCGTACCAATCACAGTCCACATCCACTGTTCTATTTCTTCTTTTGTAGGACACATAGGAATACCACCACTCCAAATATTATTTCCACCTTGCAATTCGGTCATTATCCATGGTTTATCACCAGCTCCCGAACGAAGAATTTCACTATTTGCCGACATGGCATAATGGTATTGATTACGGCTGAAATTTCCAAAATGCCAACTGGCATGAGCCGAGCCGCCAAAACTATCCAAGATTCCGCGCCATTTTGTAAAATTATATTCGGAGTAAGTATCGAAAATTGCATGTGCATTTACATGCAAATGGTGTGCAGTGTCGTACTTTTTCACCTGAGTGGATAGCCATTGTAGATACCAAGTAGTATAATCGAGTAAAAAACGTTCTTTTTGGAAAGTCATAACAGGATAGCCAGCAAGATTAAAGGGCTTAACTGTGTCTGTTTTTTGCCACAACCGAAATCGATTAGCTGTAAATCTCTGCTCAATAGGTGCTTTAACAATTCCAACTTCGTTCATCAACACCCAGCCATACAAGGCTTTATGATTTTTATAATGCGTTGTAACTTGTTTAATGTAATTGGCTATTGATTTGGAATGTTGCTCGGTGCGTGGAAATTTGAAACCGCCAATATCGGTAAATTCTGTATCTGGGAAAAGCGTAGCTAATATTTGAACACCGTGTCGCTGTGCTGCCTCAAAAGCTAAATCGAACAAGCGGAAATCCCAATTTCCTTTCGTATCACGCATATAGGACTCAAACATTCGAATGCGACAGAAATTCATGTTAGCTTCGGCCAAGCGACTGAACAACAAATCAATTTCTTCGGGCGTTTGCCCTCTTTCAATAATCACCTGTGCACCAATTAATGGAGTAGAATTTACAGAGATTGCTGTTGAGAAGCCATTCAACACACTAAAACTCAATATTAAAACAAATAATAACTTTTTCATTGTTGAATTTTAATGTGTTGAATTTCCTTTTTTAGCAATTTATTTGGTTGACCTAATTATTATTGAAACAACACTTACGATTTTTTAGGCTGCGGAACTAAATCAGTTAATGATGCAATTTTTACTGGTTTTCCCGTATCAATACTGTTTCTGGCAGCTACACCTGTTAGAATAGCAAATGCACCATCACGTATAGTGGCTGTTTGTTTATACGGATCTTCTTTTACATTTCGCCAGATTTTATCGTGCATTAATTTATCGCCACCACCGTGCCCTTCGGACTGTGGGATACGAATATAATTCCGTTTGCCAAAATTCCGAGTAATCATAATTTCATCATATCCACCGTCGTGAACAGGATTGCTTTCTTGAATCCAAGCATCAATTCTTCCTTTAGTGCCGTTGAAAGCAATACGATAGCCTTCGTAAGGAGCATAAGTTACACATGAATATGCAACCTGTACACCATTAGCATAGCGAATGGAAGCATCCATTTTGTCGAAAATATCAACATCGTCCCTGAAAACGCAACCATCACGCAAATAGCCATCATACTGCTCATTGTCGGTATAAAGCATTTTGTAGTATTCATTTTTATTTACATCCCAATAAAAGTCACAAGTGTCTTTATGATTACAACTACGACAATTTGTACCACGTTGTTTTCCGTTTTTGCCATAAAAATCTAATTTTCCAAATGCAAAAACCTCTTCGGGTTCAGAATTTAACCACCAACCGAGCAAATCGAAATGGTGCGAAGCCTTGTGCACCCATAAGGAACCACTATTCTCACGGAGACGATGCCAACGACGGAAATAATCAGAACCATGACTTGTATCTAAGTACCAATGAAAATCAACGGAGGTTACTTCGCCAATTTCACCAGAGTTAATTAATTCCCAAATTTTTGTGCGATGCGGTGAATAACGGTAATTGAAAGTAACAATTACTTCTTTGCCAGTTTTCTTTTGAGTATCGAGTATCGTTTGACATTTGAATTCATCTATTGTCATTGGCTTTTCAGTAAGAATTCTACAACCATAGTTCATCCCTTTTACAATAAACTCCACATGTGAAGCATCATCAGTTGTTACAATAAGAACATCAGGTTTGGTTTCCTTCATCATTAAATCAAAGTCAGTGTATGTTTTGCAGGTTGCACCCATGTGTTTTTTTGCAGCCTCTAATCGACCAGGATTTCTATCGCAAAGTCCAACATAGTCAACCATATCACTGTAATCATTTATCACGGTTCTCCCCCACATTCCAGCTCCTCTTGATCCAGTGCCAACTATTGCGACACGTGTTTTTGTCGAAGTTGCTTTTTTTACTTTTACTACATTTTCCGCATTAACAATACTTGGTAAACTGCTTAGTAATGCACCTGCTGTGACTACAGCCGATGTAGTGAGAAAATTTCTACGATTCATTTGTGCTGACATAAAATTCGATTTTTGAGAATTTATAGATGAAAGAAATCATACGGTTATGGCGATATTTATCAATAACTAATTTTCTCTTAGAATTTGTACCTCAAAAGGTTTTAAATCAAACTCTTTTGAGATAACTGTTGAATCCTTTAGAATACTGATAAATTGAGAAGCTGATGAATTTAGTGTTATTCTTCGAGGTTCTTTTGATAGATTCACAATTACCCAGCCAGTTTCATTTCCTTTACGTGGAACTACAACCACCGATTCATCGCCACTTGCCAATGGAGATATATCAGCCTTTTTGGCGTAATGCAACAATATTTTTTTCATCGCAATTTTTCCAGGATCTGTTCCCAAAACAACTACAGTTCCTTTACCAACTGCGTGTTCGATAATGGCTGCCTTTTTGTCGTGTGCTCCACCATTGTAACTAGCAATTACATTTCCTTTTGGACTTTGTAAAGCCAAACTCCAAAGTGATGATTCCGATGTTGGAATTGATAACTCTGATTTAAAATCAATCATAAAAGGTATTTCTTGGGCTCTAAGGGATGTGCCAATTGGAATCAGCGACTGAGTATAGATACCTGTCCAATCTTCAATATTACCTGTAAAATGGTTTACATACTGACTCCATTCTTCGTTCCTATAACCTGTCATTGGACCAAGTATCAGTGTCCCACCTTGTTCTACCCACTTTTTCAATTTTGCCTGCAATTGTTCATTAATTATTGGAAGCAATGGAATGAACAATAATTTATATGAAGAAATATCAGCCGAAGGGTAAATGACATCTCTAAAAATATAAGCATCAGCCATTGCCCTATAGAATCTATACGACCAGTCCTGATAGTATTTCAATCCATTTGCATATTCCTCAATTTTGAATCCGTTTTGCGACTTATGACTATAAATAATAGCTGCTTCTGCTTTTGCAACAGGATTATTCATTAAAAACGGGGATGCTTTTTCTATTTCAGCACCCATTTCCTTAATTTCTTGATAATTTGAAACTTCAGCTCCCCATGCTGATAAAATTGACCCATGCACCATTTCCTGTCCTGAGCGATGTTGACGCCAAAGCCAAAACATAGAACCCTGTGCCCCAGAGCCATAATTCATCCAAAGTGCTGCTTTCATACTTCCAGGAATTTGATGTAAATACCATGTTTGACCTCCACCTGAATAATTAGGAGCTGTCTCAAAAAGCCAATGATAGCCCTTGTGAAAACCTCTCATTCGGTCGTAATTGCTCTGGATTAAATCATAAGCTTCGAAACTATGATAATTGTTAACTGCTGCAAAATCAAGGTTTTTAAAAAGTTTTTCATAATCAATAGCTTGACTAGGCATTCCATCATGTGTTATAGGCAATTTACTGTATTTATGTAGGGCCGCAATTTGTACATCTTGAAATTCTACAATCATGTCATTTGTAAAATTTGTCCAGGCGAAACGCAAAGATGGATGATTCCAAACCAACGAAGTAGGCATTAGAATTTGTTCAAAAGTCTGATAAGTTTGACTCCACAAGTCAGTACACCAAAGCTGATTCAAATTTTCTATTGTTTGGTATCGGTTTTTTAACCATTTATGCCAAATTTGTTTTGTTTCAGTACTATAATCTTGAGAAAGTGAAAATTCATTATCCGTTTGCCAACCGATAACTCCCGGGCAATTGTCAAATTCTTTTGCCATTTGCAAACAAATCTTCTCGCAATATTTTCTATAAACTTTGCTTGTATAACTACAATTTCGTCGGGCGCCTTGTGTAAGCCTAATACCTAGTTCATTCACCAGATATATTTCCGGATGCTTTTGGCTCAACCATACAGGCGGAGTAGCAGTGGGAGTGCATAATATTACATCTATCCCATTAGCATGAAGTTTTTCAATAATGTGTCTAAGCCATAAGAAATCGTATTTACCTTCAGTTGGTTCCATTTTGCTCCATGAAAATTCTGCAATGCGCATTACATTCATTTTCAACTCCTTCATTCTGATAATATCGTTGTCAATATCAGATTCAGGCCAGACTTCGGGATAGTAAGCAGCACCATAATAGAGTTTCTGACTGCCAATAAATTTACTATTTTCGAGTGATTTAGTTATCGTTGGATATGCATTTTGTGCAATATTGTTTTGTGAAAAAACACAAAAAAACATGAAAAATACAGCAAATTTTAAAAGTGACTTTAGCATAATTGTTAATTAAATATTGAGTTCTTGATTTTAAAAATAAATAGACGAAAATAAAGAAGATATTCCTTAAAAACTGGTATTTAGAAAGAATAATATAGTTTTTATGATTCGCCAGTTTCTTATGACAATTTCAGCCGCGAGTTAAAATATTCTTTTCTGCAAGTTGAATAGGACGAAACGTGCAATGACTTTTTGGCTTCAAAAGCCTTAAAAAGTCATTGCTCATTTTAGTCCGATAATTTAGTGAATATCTTTGAGTGTTTTATATTCCAATGAATGATGCAATCTTTCATTGGAATATAAAACTAAAATTGTCATTTAATGCTTTCTCTTAATTGTATTGTTTTACTATCAGAAAAATCATCGAACAAAGGAGCTACAACATGGATATCTTGAGCTTCATTTCCAACTAAAGTTACACCAAATACAATAATTTTATCGTTTTTTGGAAGTGTTAACACTTTAGCTCCTTTTGGCAATTTTATTTCGTATTTGTACAAATAACAATACTCATACGCCTTGTTTTCAGTCGGATATCTATAATGCGAATGTGAAGCAAACCAAGCAATATTATCCTTTTTTAGATACGGACTTTGAATACTTTTCACCGGATTATTATGGTCATTACATTCAAAAATTCGGTTGTAATGTTGACCAATAAAACCGCTCCATGCCTGAATATTCAATGGAACAGCTTGTTCATCAATACTGAAATCACCTTTTGTGTCACCAATGGCGGCTGCCAGAATATAAAGTTTTGAATATTCTCCAGCAGGAAGACTAATTATTTGACCGTTTGCTTTAGCTGCATTTTTTTCACGATCAGCCGTATTTCCCATTTTAAAATGAACATCCTCGCTCACTATTTCCGAAGGAATCAATTCGGCCGGATAGCTATGCTTTCCGTCACAATCTGCCCGATTGGTATCGAAACTTAGCATATCAAAATTATAAGGTAAAGAAACCGGTATTTGAACCATTTTTACATCTGCATTATTGGTTGGTTGCAATTTTACTGCAAAGCTGCGAATGGTAAAATGTGATAAGTCGAAATTTAACTTTCCATTTTTAAAATCGGCATTCCCAATTTTTTGTTCCTGACCGTTAACTTCATAAGCATCAATGATTTTTTCTGGAAAAATCAAGCTCATATTTTTGCCATCTTTACCTGAGAGTTCATTTAAACGTACCAAATAGTATTCGCCTTCTTCCATCTTTTTGAAAGCCATTACGCCAACCTGAGGTGAATTTGTTTTTATCAGCGAAATTTCTTTTCCTGATTTTCCTTCGTGTTTTGTGGTCTCAAAAGCTATCAACGGTTGGTTTGAAAATTTTGCTTGCCATTGCGAAAGTCCGCGAATCCAATTCCCTTTGTGACCATAAATGGCATAGTTGAAATTATGAATGCCCCAATCCTGAGTATCTTCGTAATTCATGTGCTCCCATCCTTTTGAAATTCCGGGCGTGTACATCAAAGTGAGTCGGAGTGTATTATCACTTGGTTTATCAGAACCGTATTTGCAATCTTCCAAGATTGAAACGCCATAATCTCCTTTTTTATCAGTCAAATCTATCCATTCTTTGGTTGGTACTTCAAATTTCAATTTATCATTATTGGCTCTTTCAATTACACCAACTCCTTCGTTGTATGATGCTTTCTGGTTGTTAATATTAAGGTGGAAAGAAGCTTTCAACGAAACTTCTTTCGATTGCCAATCTAGCTTATTGCTGACTTCTATCCGTTTTCCTGATTCCCCAGCGCTTAGACTTATAATTTGTTCAATTTCAGAGTTTAACCCTTTTCGCTTTACCAAAAGTGAAACCCGAACAGGACCGTTTTCAAGCACTGAAATGCTTGCTTCTTTATCCATATAATCTATCGGTTCATTTTTTCGATCTTTCCAATCCATGTTCCACGAAGGCCATTGTTTTGGTTTTTCCTTCATAAATTCCAATCGAGCTGGTTTGGATAACAATTCTCGGGATTCTTTTTTATCAAAAATACTGGTGATATCTCCGTTTGAAGCAACTTTTACACGATAGTATTCATTCTCAAGACTTTGATTGCTAGCAGACAAACTTGATTTTGCAGGTGATTTATCAGTAATTTCACGTGCATCATAAACTGCTAATCCTGCTGAAGGAAGTTTTGCAACAAAAATAAATTTCAACTTATTCTCTTTTCGTTCAATAATTTGTGTTTTTAGTGCCACCCCATCTTTATCAAAAACCTGAAGATTCACAGGTAACTTAAAGAAACTTAGTTCGGCAGTTACTATATCTTCACGAGCAATTTCAACCGGGTTATACGCCACAATTGTTCTGCCAATCGTATTTGTATTCAATTTGTTAGAAATGGTTTTCAATGAATTTATTAATACTTCCTGAAAGCCATTAGCGGCAATAAATTCATCGTTCCAGGCATATTCATAAGCCTTGGGAATACTTGTTCCAGGTAATATATCATGCATCTGACTTCCTAAAACCAAATCCCATGAATTATTCAACTTTGTAAACGGATATTTCGCACCACCTAACCAATCGGCTATTGAAGCTGTTTGCTCTGAAGATTTTGCGAGAATTTCATTTTTTCGATTTAACCGTTTCATATACGATTGCGAAGTCATTGAGCCCGCACTGTGCTCAATCAGTAATAAATCACCAGTATATATAGGCAGTTTTTTGCGGATAGCAGGCGTAATATCTTTGAACATTTGGTCGGACGAAGAGAGCACAACTTTGATTTTCGAATCTGCATTATTCAGACTGTTGACTGCATAAAAAATATCATTTTCCATAGGAGCACCAGCACGATCACCTACACCATAATATCTGTAATCGAATGAAAAACCATATTTCTTCTGGTTATCATCTAAGCGTGCTACCCACGCACTATCCTTGTCCAACCTTGGAACAACATGTCCGTTGTAATCTGTTGCGTTGAGAGCCGCAATAACACCTTTTCCGTCGGGTCCATTCCAAATTCCGACATTAAACGGAAGTCCGGCTGCTGAATTCCAGGTTAGTTTCTGAGTCGAAAATCCTAGCAAACCACAGTGATTCCAGATAGAAGGAAGATTCGCCAAAAATCCAAAACAATCCGGCAACATATAATCTACACTTTCTTTCCCAAATTCTTTTTTAAAAAACTGGTTCCCGTAAAGTACCTGACGAATAATCGATTCGGATGAAGAAATATTTACTTCCCCTTCATCAACAGATGAGCCGGAAACTTTCCATTGACCTTTTTTTACATACTCAACAACCTTTTTGTACATCTCTGGATAATATTCTTTCATCATATTATACCGTCGAGAACCAGTGAAGTTGAATACATAATCCGGATATTTTTCGAACAGCCGGAAGTTTTCTTCCATCGTGTTTTTGATATAATAATTAATCGTTGTGGGGTAATCCCAAAGCCATTCGGTATCGAGGTGAGCATATCCAACTGTGTATAAAACTTTTTCATTTTCAATGTTATAAGTCTTGTCTTTCATTGGTTGAGCAACCAAAATCGAGTAAAAAAGTACAGAGATGGATAAAATTGTCAATCGTTTTTTCATCTGTTTTATTTATTTATTAGTAATGCGAATTAAATGTTGAACACCTATAATAAGTATTGAAAACCAGAAAAATAGTGATTGTCAGATAATGGCCGAATTTAGCTTTATGTTGCGATAAAAAAGCTACTTTTGGATTATTATTGCGCTCGACCCATAAATTGCAGTAATTATAATACGACCCTCAGTTGTTGCAATAAAATTAGTTATTTTTATGTCTCTAATTTTCCTTGATTTCCCATTTCTTGAGTTCCAAATTCCATTTGTATTGGTCGGTTCAAAACCAATGGGGCATTGTTTTTCTGTTGTAATATATTGTTCATATAAGGCAAACAATCAACTAAGTTATGACGAACAAACAACCAATTCTCCTTAATATAAGATTAATAATTATATAGTAAAAAGTTATAGTTTCTTTTAGCAACAGATTAGGGTTTTTGTGCTTAATATACGTCCTTAGTTTTGTTCTTGAGCACCTAAACTCTCAAATTTGTGTATTTTTTGGCACAATTTAAATATTTTGTTGAACTAGGATAGTTTCATTTAGTAGATTCTCAACTCAATATAAATATTTTAAAGAGAGATATAAGTGAATCAATTTTTGTTTTTTTGCTTTCTTTTGTCCTTATTCTTGTTCTTTTGTCTAACATCTTGGCTCTTGATTCTTTAGCACTTATATTTTATTTACCTTAATATTTATTTTAAAATCATCATGAAACACTATTTGATAACCGCAGTTTTAATAATTGCTTTTGCTTCGGTTTTTTCGCAACAACATCCGCGCATACTTTTTAATAGTTCGGAAAAAGCTGCTCTTCAACTAAAATCTAATCAGGAACCTTTTGGGGAAATTCTTCATCAAGTTCGAATTCAATACAACAAATATGATTTAAAATCAACTCCCATACCAACTAATTCTGATTCCGTTCGAGATCAAGCCATTCAGGCTGCTTTGGGTGCTTTTCTTTATTCAGTGACCGACAGCATTCATTATGCTCAAAAAGCCATGTTACTCACACGAAACTGCATTTATGGGAAAGCATTGAAGTCGAATAGTACCACACAATATGCCGATTGGGGAAGCTCCTCGGTTAAAGGGTTAACTTCTTATTTTCAAGGAACATATATTTCTTTGGCCTATGATATGTGTTCCCAGGCTTGGCCAGATACATTTAATGTTAGCGTTTCAAAAAAATTAATCGTGATGGGTGATATGATATCGACCAACGGCGGAGCTGAACAAAATACAAATACAGCAAGTAACTGGCAGGGAGCTCGTGGAGCTGCTGCACTTCTATGTTATTTATCTTCTGACGAAACTTATTCCACCACCAATTTTCAGAATTCACTTTATAAAATGAATACCTACCTCATCGATAATCTGGGTGATATATTTAATAGTAAAGGTTGGAATGTTGAGAGTTTGGGTTATATGTATTATCCAATGGGAAATTATGTTGCTCCGGCAATAATTGCACTTAGACTGCATTCACCAACCATGGATTTTCGGAAATATCCAAGTGTAATAAATAACTATTGTACTATATTTTCATCATTAACGAGTACACTCGACTATAAAGACATTGGACTATTGCATCCCGACTTTGGTGATGATAATCCCGGTGCATCAGGTGAAGGAACTTTTGGGCAAGCTTTTTATTTCCTGCCAGACTCACTAAAACAGGGCGCAAAATTTTGCTATGATAAACTAATTGCAACGAATAAAAATCAGCCTTATGATAATTCCAGGTATGGAATAGTGTATTCGTATCTTTATTATCCTACTGATGTTATTGGAAAAAATCCCAAAGAAATTTCAGCATGGAATGATCTGGATGCTGATTGTTTAGGAAATGGATACTTTAATTTCAGAAACAAATATGAAAATAATGAAGATGCCTTAGCCCAAATGTATTT
>JAAFGX010000081.1 GCA_010365115.1 Paludibacter sp. | reverse complement strand
AAGCACTATAAAGAGTGAAATATAAGTCATTTAATACTCATATTTAATAAAACATTTAACTTATAAGGGGTAAAGCTGCAAGATGGGTTAAAGCTTCATTTGTAATTCCAAACCCGTCAAAATTATCTAATTCTGCTTGTGCTTCAGCATAAACCAAACAAATATCTGAAACTCTTAGAATAGGATTATTGACAGGAGTCCTGTCCTGATTGTAGCCCGGAGGCGCATCTAATCTGAATTTAGCAATTTCAAAAAGTTTATAAGCCGATGCGGTGCCAATATTGGATACTGATCCGTTAGGTTTATTATATTGAAAAGTGCCAATAGTCCACATAAACCTGGAATCCAATGAAGAATAAGTTGATGTTGTAGTTGGAGGATATGAAAAAGTAAAATGATCCAGCACAATAGGAAGAATAGGCATAATGACATGTTGTCCGCCACCATAACTACTCTGTCCTCTTGGCCCAAATAGCGATCCAAACCAACCACCTTGTTCTTGCGAGAGCCCTATAGACATAACGCCTTCAAAGAGAATTTCACGAGAACTTTCGTGTGGATAAAAACAATCTGAGAAATTTGGCATTAGATAATTTGGGGCAAAATGAGTCAATACGTTTAAAGCATTGTTTCGAGCCATTTGATAATAATATTTTATAGTCTCTGTTTTTGAAAGGTCAATCCCGTTTATATCTTTTTGAACCCAATCATACGAGTTTATTCCTCCAAGTTTTACTTCGTCAGGTATGGTTAACAGATTCATTGATGAAGCAATATGAAGTGCAACCTTCGACAGTAAACCATAACCAGAATATACTGTCGCTCTTCCATACTCTGTGGTCGTTGTTGGTAAATAAAGAATTGCTGAATCCAATAAATTAATTATACGACTATACACTTTTTCAATTGAATCTCTCTTCATGGTATACAAATCCATGCTCGAATTAGAAGCTTGTGTCATAATAGGCACACCTCCATAAATCCTCACGAGGTTAAAATACCAAAGTGCTTCCAAAAATTGAGCTTCTGCTCTGATTCCTAAATATCTTGGTGTTCCACTTAACCTTACTGAATCGATCTTATCAATCCGATTTATTATCTCATTGGCAGCATTAATTCCGGCATAATGATTCAGCCAGATTTCCTGGCAAATCAGATTATTAGTATTCAAGGTCGAATAATTGTCAAATTGAGTTGCTGCTTCAAAACTAACACCTTTGTTAACTGCAATATAAGTTTCGTCCGTTCCAGCTTGCCCTGCAATTGGTAAACCCGATGCATAATTCCCATCTTTGCTAGGACCTCTTCCTGATATATAGTAATAACATCCCACTAATGCTGTTTCATATTCTGAAACTGAAGAATAATAAACGTCTTTTGTAATATCTGAATATGAAACGCTGTCAAGAAATGATATTTCGCAAGAAGAAAAAATGGTGCTGAAAATAATTGTCGGTATGATATAAATTAACTTTTTCATGTTTTTTTGCATTTTTAATTATTATAAATTAATCGAAACACCTCCCATTACAGTTCTTCCATTTGGATATGAAGCCTTATCGATACCACTGCTTAAAGGATTCCTTGAAGAATATTCTGGGTCATACCAACTATATTTTGTAAGTGTAAATGCATTTTTAGCAGATATATAAAACCGCAAGGCTTTTATTTTCAATTTACTTACAAATAACTTTGGCACATTATAGGATAGTGAAATATCTTTTAGTTTGAGATATGAAGCATCTTCAGCTTGTAAATCAGTAGCATATTGTCGTCCTGTTCCGTCTGAATAGTTGTGATATGTTCCATTTTGTTGGTTTACTAACCACATATTATCATAATAATCTTTTTCAATGTTGTAAGTTGAATACCCACGAATCATTCCATAATTGGTGTTAAATAATTTATTGCCATAAGAGAATTGTAAGAACATACTCAACTCAAAGTTCTTGTAGGAAAAACGATTGGTAAAACCACCAAAAAACAATGGTTCAGCGGAGCCTAAATAAACTCTGTCATCATTTGTAATGGTAGTTCCATCACCTTGTTTTTTTAGTTTCAGAAACCCTGGTTCCATCGCATTTCCTCTACTTATGACTCCATCAACCAATGTAAAACCTGAATTGGTTGCTTTTATGTTATCATAAATTGTTTTTTGTTGATCTTGGTCTGAGATAAAACTACCATCAGTGTTGTAAAATTGTTTAAAATCTTCACATTTATACAAGCCATCAGTTTGATAACCGAACATTGCACCAATCGGATATCCTTCGCGTACATAAAAAACATCTAAATAATGACCTTGCATTATAGCTGTTGGAGTTACAGGTATTCTATCACCATTTCCAATTTCCAATACCTTATTCCTGTTTATTGAAAAGTTAAAATCCGTACCCCAAGTGAATTTTTTATTTTTAATATTTACTGTATTAAGAGAAATTTCAATCCCTTTATTTTCAACTGATCCAACATTATTAACCCTATTTTGATATCCACTTATACCCTCCAATTGTTCTGTAATAAGTAAATCTTTTGTGTATTTATAATAAAAATCAAGTGAGAGATTAACTCTGCTTTTCAGCAACATAATGTCGATTCCTCCATTCACCTGGGATGTCGTTTCCCATTTTAAATCTTCATTTCCTTGCGATCCCGGGTACATTGCTAATACCAGTACTGGTGAACCTGTTCCACCTTGTTGAGTGTTAAAGCTGTAATAAGTTTTATTCATTAATGACATTCCACTCAGCGCAGCTATATCCTGATTCCCCGTCATACCATAGCTCAATCTTAATTTCAATAAGTCCAATTGACGAACGTTTTTTAGAAAATTCTCTTCATTCATTTTCCATGCAAATGCGGCTGATGGGAAATAGGAGAATTTGTTGCCTTTCTGGAATTTAGAGGATCCATCTGCACGTAAACTTCCTGTTAGTAAATACTTATCTTTATAAGAATAATTTAACCTACCTAAATAGGACATCAAAGAATTTACTGTATAGGAATTTGTTTCAGTAAGTAATTGAGCAAACTGAATACTTTCTACGCCCAGGCTTTGAATATCTAATTCTGTACCAGTGGTTTGTTGTCTATCAAAAATAGTCCGTTGAAAAGTCACCCCACCCATTAAAGTTAATTTGTTGTCTCTGTCAATTTTCAAATTATAAGTGGCTGTATTTTCATTCAACCAATTAGTGATATTACTTGAACCTACCATCGCCTGTCCATTTGCTAATCGTCCGGGACCAGTAGTTGATGGATAGAAGTTTTTACTTTTTACATCTGTGGAGTAACCTCCGAAACTAGAATTAATCATCAAGCCCTTAAATGGAGTAATATTTACATACGCTTTTCCCTGTATTCGTCTTGACTGTGTCTTTTGAATAATATTTTTCAGACTGTTTACAGGATTATTGAAGGGATTTGCCGGATCATCTATAGTAAGGTTTGAATCAACTTTAGTGCTATCGGCGATATTGGGACGAAAAATAAGCATTTGTGTAAATAAACTGTTTCCAGTTTGAGGATCCTCAGAAATTACTCCTGTTTGATTAAAATAAGAGGCGTTCATATTCAAACCAACTTTTATATATTTATTGAATGTATTATCAATTTTTGTATTGAAGGTAAGCCTATCCATTGAAGAAGTTTTTACAATTCCTTCTTTATTCAAGTAACCGGTTGAAAAAGTATATTGTGTTTGTTTCGTACCTCCACGCAAGGAAAAATTATAATTTTTAGTTTTCCCTGTTTGAAAAACTTCATCCTGCCAGTTTCTGGTGACTCCACTGCTGATAGGCAAGCCGTGAATATCCCAATATTGAGCTTGAGTTGTTGTTAAGACCGTGACATCTGGTTCAAATCCAATTGGTAATGGATCTCTAAGTCGCATATAATCTTCGTAATCCGAACCATTCAGAACAGATATTCTTTTTTGAGGTAGAAAATCAAAACCCTGATCTGTTGAAAAATGAATTCTGGTCACATTATCTTTTGTTCCCGATTTTGTTGTTATTAAAACAACTCCGTTTGCACCTCTTGACCCATAAATGGCCGTAGCTGAAGCATCTTTTAGTACTTCAATTGATTCAATATCATCCGGATTAATCATTGCCATAGGATCAATTGTGGATCCGCCTTTACGGCTTGCAGCGTTAACTTCAAGTTCAGAATTTTCCATCATTAAACCATCGATAATATAAAGGGGAGAAGTACTGGCACTTACAGAACTTGCTCCACGAATTTTTATATCAATCCCCGAACCCGGAGCACCACCATTTTGAACAGCAGAAACCCCTGAAATTTTTCCGGATAATGCACTGGTAAATGAACCTGATTTGCTTTCTTCGAGATCTTTTGCCTTCATGGAACTGACCGATCCAGTAAGGTCACTCTTTTTTACACTACCATAGCCAATCACTACAACTTCATCCAAACCAAGTGCAGCATCGACCAACGAAAGAGAAATATCCGTTTTTTTACCTACTGGTATAACTCTTCTTTCTTTTCCAATAAAACTAAACTCTAATTTTGACTCTGCACTTTTGACATTGATTGAATACTTCCCATCAATATTTGTTATCGTTCCGTTTTTAGTGCCAATTTCTACCACACTTACTCCAATCATAGACGACTTATCATTATCGTCTAAAATTGTACCTGTAACTTTTATTTGCGCTTGCAGGATATTTGTAAAAAATGCGACAAATAATAATACGATAATTTTTTGATTAAACTGTTTTTTTTTCATCATACAAATAATAGATTTTAAAATAATATTTCCGGATATAAATAGATTCTAATTTTCCACTAAGAAAGTGAATACAAATGTAAAGTGTAGAAATGAAACTGACTGTACTTCGTGTAACAAATATTTGTGTTGATGTATCATTATCAATATCGGGAAAATAAATTTGATGAAATATGGCTTGAAGTAGAATTATTATTAGTTCAGGCTACTTTTCATTATAGACTAATATTATGAAACGAGCATGAAAACAAAAGTCAAAACCAGAGACTACAAAAAAATTAATGTATAAGATGAAAAATTAAAGCTAGAGGGAATTGATAAGCAATGCAGTAATTTATTTCTTTTTTATTAAATCAGATGGCGAAAAACCAAAGGTTTCTTTGAAAGCCCGTGCAAAATGAGAATTGCTTTTAAAGCCAACCTGATAAATAACTTCGGACACATTGAAATTCCGCGATTCAAGTAATTCTTTTGCTTTTGACATTCTTAAATCCCGTATAAATTCGGAGGCTGATTGTCCTGTAAGTGCTGTCAACTTTCTATGAAGTTGCATTCGACTGGTCCCGATTTCTTTGCAAATTTCTTCAACATTAAAATCAGTCAGGTCAATATTGCTAAGGATAATATTGGTGAGTTTATCAATAAACTTTTGTTCTCTCTCGTTCAAATTGATTTGTTTTGATAAATCATCTGAATCAGAGCCATCCTTCAATATCTGTTTTCGATAAGTAATTATATTTTTAATTTGAAGAATTAGTTGTTCCGAATTAAAAGGTTTGGTAATATAAATTTCTGCACCTGTTTGATAGCCTTTAATCAAATCATCATTGTTTGATTTTGCAGTAAGAATGATAATTGGAATATGACTGGTGCGAAAATCATTTTTAAGTATCTCACATAATTCCAATCCAGTCATTCCTGGCATCATCCAATCGGTGATAATTAAATCAGGAATATATTTCAGTGCGCTTTCATGACCCGATTGAGCATTGTTTTCAAGAATTAAGTCAAAGTGGTTTGAAAGACATGTATCCAAATATTCACGCATATCATCGTCATCTTCAATTACCAAAAGTATTGGTTTGTTGGTTTGTGGCTTTTTTACTTCATTTTTCAACGTAAATATTTTATTTGACTCATTATTTATTTCAACATCACTATAACTTTCAACAGTAAAAGGAATGGTGACCGTAAATACACTACCCTTGTCTAACTCACTTTCAACTTTAATGTTTGCATGATGCAATTCAACCAGTTTACTTACTAATGCCAAACCAATACCGGTACCATTTGCACTGTTATTGTCACTTTGGTAAAAGCGCTCAAATATTTTATTTAAATCTGATGCTTTAATTCCACAACCTGTATCTTCTATTGAAAAGACAAAGTCCGTTTCTAATTGGCTTAAATAAATATTAATAGTTCCGCCTGCTGGTGTAAATTTCAAAGCATTGGATATTAGATTGTTAAATATTTTACTTGCTTTATCTAAATCAATCCATCCAAGTAATTGTTCCGATTCGGGAATCAAATTTAAACTGACTTTCTTTTGTTTAGCCAGTAATTTATAATTTTCTACTAAATCTGAAATTAGCTCAATTATATCAATCTCATGAACTTTCAATGGTAAACTTTCCTTATCAATCTTTCGTAGATCAAGAAATTGATTTACAAGATTCAAAAGTTTGTCTGTATTCTTTTTAATAAGATTTAGTCTGCTATTGCTAAATTCATCATCATTATTTTTGTTAATTAAATCTTCAAGTGGTGATAATATAAGAGTTAATGGAGTTCGAATCTCATGGGTAATATTTGTATGAAATTTTAATTTGGTTTCATTTAATTCCTTATCGTGTTTTCGTTCAATTTTCTCAATATTTAAACGAACCTTTAATTGTTGCTGATTGCGATAATACCTGAAAATTACATAAACAATTGATAAAACTAAAAACGTATAAAGTAGGTATGCCCACCAACTAAACCACGGAGCTGTTTTTACATTTATTTCTATTTGGGCATTTTGCTCATTCCAACTTCCATCTTCTGCTGCTGTTTTTACTTTTAAAATATATTTTCCGGGATCTAAATTATTATAAGAGGCATTTCTGTTTCGTCCATCATCAACAATCCAGTCCTGATCGTAGCCTTCGAGCTTGTGTGCGTATTTGTTTCTACTTGGGTCTTTGAAATTTAATGCAATAAATTCGAGTGAGAAATTGTTTTCTGAATGCTTTAATGTTATTGATTTTGTTTCCGATATGGTTTTATTTAAAATTAAATGACCATTTATTTTATCACCCACTTCGATCGTTTTATTGAATATTTTAAGGTTTGTAAATGCAATTTTAGGGACAAAATCGTTGATGTTTATTTCACTAGGATTGAAATAAGTAATTCCATTAATGGAAGATAAATAGATTTTTCCATCGTTGTATTTTTGAGTTCCTTCGGTAAGGGCACTGCTTGATAATCCATCAGTGTAATAAAATTGTCTCAACTGTGAATTTTTTGGATTGAAACATAACAATCCAACACTGGTATTTATCCAAAGATCATGATTATCATCTTCAGTTATTCCTAATATTTTTTCACTTTTCACTCGTTCAACATCTTCATACTTTTTAATAATAGTATCACCATTATCAATTTCTATACTATTCAATCCCACATCAGTACATACCCAAACTTTTCCAGTCGAACTTTTAATAACACTCCATACGTGGTTACTGTTTATCTCATTTCTGGCATTCCCGGAGAAGAAAAATCTACTTTTCTTAATTATATCACCATTTCTATCTAAATCGAACAGAAACAAACCGAAATTTCTTGAACATGCCCACAACCGCTGTGTGTCTTTTTCGGCATACAAGGTAATGAAGCTTAAATTGTCCTTTTCTACTTCAAAATTATTGTAAAACCTGAATGTTCTGTTATTCTCATTTGGTTGTTTTATCTGAAAAAGTCCATTCCATGTTCCAATCCAAATATTACCATAATAATCTTCCTCAATTGTGCTAGGAGTTCTGAGATTTTTGATTAAATCCTTAGGGAAGAAACTTGTTTCTGTTATTTCAGTCGGTTGCTGTATATTGCCGTTATTTTTATAAAAAAGAATAGAATTATTACTGGTTATCCAGATATTTTTGTTTTTGTCTTCGGCAATGGCAAGTGGCGGAGTTTTTTTGTTTTGAAATTTCAATTCTATTTTTTCATCTTTATTATTTAAAATTAATCCATCTTGTTTGGACTGTATCCATTCTCTTCCTTGTGAATCCTTTAGAAAAAAGCGAATAAAATTACTTCCATCAATTTCACTAATATATTCTCTGTAAAACTTTTTAGAATTGAGATTGATAGTGGCAATACCACTAGTACTTGAACCCATCCAAAGGTTTTGCATTTTATCGACAAATAAATTTTTAATAAAAGCTCTTGATAAGTAATACTCGTTATCAGTATTTAGTTTATATTTTGTATTATTCAAATAATTAATCACAAAAATTCCACTTGTTTCTGTACCTACAATTATTTTATTTTCACCTAATTTTACAATAGAAGATATTCTAAAATTGTCATTATTCGAAAATTTGTATTTTGTTGCCATACAGGATAAACCGTCATATACAAATAACCCATCATTCGTTCCAATCCAGATAGTACCGGCATTATCTTTTTTAATCTCTAAAACGCCTGTTTCTATGAGAATTTGATTATATAAAAATCGTTTGGATTTAATATCATTCCCCTGTTTTACCTGTATCATTTTTATAAGACCAGAATTGCCCCCGATATAAATATTCCCGTCATTATCCTCAGATATTGCTCTGACGTTAAAAACATTATACTTTGGTTTTATATCAAAATACACTATTTTCAAAGACCCATTAACATCATCAAATTCAGTTTTATAAACTCCATTTGAAGTGCCTATCCATAAAAAATGGTCTTTGTCTTCAAAAATGCAGTTTACATTCTTATCATTTTTATTACTACTGTTAAATGAAAATGAGCGAAAATTTTCTTTATCATAGTTATATAAATTCAGACCTCCACCCCCAGTTGCCACCCACAATCTCGATTTTGAATCGATAAAAACCTGAAGTATTCTATTATCGCTGATGGAGTTGGGATCGGAGGGATTATAATGAAAAATCTTGAAATTAGCACCATCATACCGATGAAGGCCATCGTAGGTTGCAATCCATATAAAACCTGTAGAATCTTGAACTATTGAACTCACATCGTGTTGTGATAAGCCCTGATTTACAGAAATGGTGCTCAACCTGTATTTGAAGTCATTTTGTGAATAACTTTGAGCAGTAAATATTATAGTCAAAAGTATAATAAAGATAAACCTTGGCCTTTTCATACAATTCTTATTTAAATAGATTGATGCAAATTTACATTAAATTGATAGTATTTCAATCAGTAGAGACGAGTTGTTACAATCCGAACACAATATGATACATTAGAGTTATATAGTGCTATATATAGTTACAAAACGGCTAATTTACTTTCGGAGAGTTTACTAATTTTGTAGTGTTCGTTTCAAGTGTTCTAATTTTACCAATGAGAATCAATTAAATAAATTAAAAAGTTACTGAAAATGAGAAAAAATCTGAAAATTGCCACAGCATGTCTTTTAGTTTGTCCTGCAACTTTTACAAATGCTCAAACTTCTACGAACAAGAAACCTAATCTGATTTTTGTTTTTGCCGATCAATGGCGAAAACAAGCGTTGGGTTACCGCAACCAAGATCCTGTTCAGACTCCAAATTTGGATAAGTTTGCATCGTGGGCATTTTCATTTAATAATGCTTTCTCGAGCAATCCTGTTTCAGGTCCGAACCGTGCTTGTCTGTTTACAGGCAAATATACAATTAATAATGGTGTTTTTGCCAATAATGTTCCGCTTGACCCGAATGAAGAATCGTCGTTGGGAAAAATTTGCAAAGCTGCCGGTTATTCAACTGCCTATATTGGAAAATGGCATTTGAATGGCGAAGTTGAACAAGTCGAAGACAAATCACGACGTCAAGGATTTGATTTTTGGGTTCAATCACTAGCACACAATCCCTTTTCTCAAAAATATTATATTGCAGAAGAAAATAAATCTGTAAGAGCTTATCAGCGTGGCGAATGGGCACCAACTTACGAAACACAAGTAGGAATTGATTTTATTGAAAAAAACAAAGAAAAACCTTTTTGTTTGGTCATCTCCTACAATCCGCCGCACACTTCGGGCGGTTTGGGTTTTGAGGATCGGTCCCAACCTGCAGGATTTAAAGCTGATGGAACAAGAAAGTTAGGTTATGGATATGGTGGACCTAAAGAATACGAAGCGCTATACAAAGATAAAGACTATGCTCATTTTCTTATTAGAAAGAATATTAAAAATATTAAAAAAACCAATGACAACTGTTTCGATGTAATTCCAGGATATTTTGGAGCAATAACAGCCATTGACAATGACTTTGGCAATTTGATGAATTATCTCGAAAAAAATAATTTATTAGAAAATACCATTGTGGTTTTTACTGCTGATCACGGCGAATCCATGGGTTCGCATGGACTTATGACCAAAGGAACTTGGTTTGAAGAATCGGTTGGTATACCTTTAATTATTGGTTGGAAAGGAAAAACGATACAAAAACAAACTGATGAAGTGATAAATAGCATTGACTTTATGCCAACTTTATTGGGAATGATGAAACTCTCTATACCAAAAACCACAGATGGAACTGATTATTCGTCTATGCTACTTGGCGGTAAATTTAAAGCCCCGGAATATGCATTCTTAACGTTCAATTTCGGTGGTATTAAAGAATTGAAACATTCGCGTTATTGGCGTTGCATTTATTCCAAACAATTCTCATACATTTTGTGTGGAATGAATCAAAATCGTTCTTTTACTAATAATAAGGGATATGTATTGTACGACCTACAAAAAGATCCGTATCAAATGCAACCTATTTTCAAAGGAATGGGTTATGACAAAGAAATAAACATGTTACATACAAAACTCGCCGAGGAACTTAAGCGTACTGACGATCCATTTATCGAAAAATACTGGAATCAGAGCGCAAGCGGTTTTCCGCAGTTAAATAAATATACAATTTCTTCAGATTATATGAAATCGAAACTAGAAAATTCTTCTAACAATAAAGGGGAGAAAAATGAATAATTTATATAGTATAAAAAACTTAGTTTATATCAGGGTTTTAAAAATAGTTTTTATCCTGATATTTCTTGTTTGTTCGACTCAGATGAATGCTAAGGAGCTGAAAACCGTTAATATGGCCGATTTTCACATTAAAGACAAGAGTGATATTACAGAAATTGTGAAGAGTATGCTAGAGAAAACAATTAAAGGATCGGTTAAAATAATTTTCCCAAAAGGAACATACTATTTTTCGCCTGAAAAATCATTTTCAAAATTTCAGTACATTACCAATCACGACAGTGGTGATAAAAAAATCGCTTTTTACCTTTCCAACCTGAAAAATGTGGAAATTGACGGACAAGGTTCTGAGTTTATTTTTCGTGGTAGAATGTTGCCTTTTCTTATCGAGAATTGTGAGAATGTAAATTTAAAGAATTTTTCGATTGATTGGGACATTCCTTTTTTTGTACAAGGAGAAGTGATGGCAACAAATTCTGCTCAGGGATGGTATGATTTGAGCATGGACAAAGAGGGTTATTCGTATAAAGTGGTGGATGGACACTTAAAATTCCCTGTTAATACTGATTTTAATTTTTTGGCGGTTGGCGAAAGTCTAGTTTTCGATAAAATCTCAAAATCGCCCATTTACAATGCTGATGCTTATGATATTCACCGAAAAAAAAATGTCAAAGTCGAACAGCTTCAAAACGGAAATATACGTTTTCTTGAAAAACTAAAAGAATATCCGCCTGTAAATTCAATAATGACTTTTAAAGGCGAAATGGGCGAAAACCGTTATGCACCTGCTTTTCATTGTTTGAAGTCAAAAAGCGTACAGTTATATAATATAAATGTATACCATGCCTTGGGAATGGGGTTTTTAGGTGAAAAATCGGAGGATATTTTGCTGCGAAAGTTTAATGTATCACTTCGTAAAGGTAGTAACCGATATATTTCTTCGACAGCCGATGCAACTCATTTTTGTAATTGTAAAGGAAATGTAGAAATGGATAGTTGCCTTTTCGAGAACATGTTGGATGACGGAACCAACGTTCATGGAACGTACATAAAAGTAGATTCAGTGATTTCCAAAACTACTGTTCGTGCTTCGTTACAGCATTTTCAACAAGCAGGATTTATTTTTGGAGAAAAAGGGGATAAAGTCTGGTTTTTGATTGCTCCAAATCCTTCCCGTTCAAATGAAAATACCATTGTTAGCTTTAAATCAATAGATAAATTTCAATCTGAAATTACTTTCAGACTTCCGCTGACCTCTGATTTTAAAAAAGGTGATTTAATAGAGAATAAAACATGGAATACCAGCAATTTTACATTGCACAACAGCATTATCCGGAATAACCGCGCTAGAAATATTGTTTTAAAAGCTCCTGGAAAGATTTTCATAGAAAATAATTATTTTCAATCGATGATGGCTTCTATTTTAATAAGAGCCGAAGCAAGTTTGTGGTATGAATCAGGTGCGGTAGAAAATGTGCTGATTCGTAATAATAAGTTTGAAAATTGTGTACTGGGAGGAAGTAAACAGGCAGTATTGCTGATTTCTCCAAAGCTAAACAACAAGTTTGACAACAGCATTTTAGTGGATAAAAATATAGTATTCGAGAACAATACTATTAACACATTCAATCCTTTAATTGTTGATGCAATGCGAGTGAATAATCTTACAATACGAAATAACGAAATAATTCAAAATTCTGACTTTCTGCCATTTAATTCTGGTGCGGCGCTTCTAAATATTGAAAATTGCAAGATGGTATTGCTTGATGGAAATAAATATATTGGGAATAACGATAGGTTGTTGAAAATAGATTTACTATCAAAACCAACAAGTGTAATAAATGGTGAAAATGGTTTTAAATCAAAAATAATTAAACGATGAAAAAATATCTCATTTTACCAGTTTTAGTAACAATTATTTGTCAGGCACAAACAGCATCTAAACCCAATATCATTGTGGTTTTAGCCGACGATTTGGGTTATGGTGACGTGAGTGCATATGGCAGTAAAACCATCAACACTCCTAATATTGACAGATTATCAAAAGAAGGAATTAGTTTCACGAACGGTTATGCCACTTCGGCCACATCAACTCCTAGCAGGTATGCATTAATGACCGGAATGTATCCATGGAGAAACGACAACGCAAAAATTCTTGCTGGAGATGCACCATTGTTGATAAGTGAATCGCAGCTCACTTTGCCCAAAATAATGAAGCAAGTAGGCTACAAAACTGGTGCCATTGGCAAATGGCATTTGGGTATGGGTATTGGCAAGACCGACTGGAACAAAAAAATTACTCCCGGAGCAAATGAGATCGGGTTTGATTATTCTTATCTGATTGCTGCTACAGTTGATCGTGTACCAACAGTTTACATTGAAAATGGTATGGTAGCGGGGCTAGACCCAAATGACCCTATACAGGTAGATTACACTAAAAATTTTGAAGAAAAACCTACTGCACTAACGAATCCGGAGCTGGTGAGAATGCTTTGGTCACACGGACATAACAATTCCGTAATAAATGGTATTCCACGCATTGGCTTTATGAAAGGTGGAAAAAGTGCTATATGGAAAGATGACGAAATGGCTATTTATTTGGCAGATAAAGTAGATACATTTTTAATAGAAAATAAAAACCAACCATTCTTTCTTTATTATGGCTTACATGAACCACATGTGCCACGAGTACCACATTCTGATTTTGTAGGTAAAAGCGGTATGGGACCACGAGGAGATGCCATTTTAGAAGCGGATTGGTGTATTGGAAAATTATTGGAAAATCTCGAAAAACAGAATTTACTTGAGAATACAATTATCATTTTCTCCAGCGATAACGGTCCTGTTCTTAATGATGGATACAAAGATGATGCAGTTGAAAAATTAGGAAATCACAAACCATCCGCTGCATTGCGTGGAGGTAAATACAGTTTGTTTGATGCAGGCACACGTGTTCCATTTTTCGTTTTTTGGAAAGGGAAAATACAACCTCATAAATCAGATGCAGTTGTTTGTCAAATGGATTTGCTTCCTTCTATTGCAAAAATAGTTGGTGTAAAAGTAAATCAAAAAATAGATGGAGAAGATTTTTCATCTACTCTGTTTGGAATTGAAAATAAAAGTCGAAAAAAATTAATTGTAGAGGCATCAGGCAGATTAGCCATGCGAAATGGAAATTGGATACTTATTCCTCCTTACAATGGTCCAATTAGAAATGAAACAGGCAATGAATTAGGCAATTTAAAAGAATATGGATTATTTGATATAAAAGACGATGAAGGTCAATTATATAATATTGCCTCAAAAAATCCAAAAAAATTAAAACAGCTTAAAAGTGTATTTAATCAAATCACTAAAGGCTATTACAATCAGAATATAGAACAAGAAAAATTGAGGTAGGTATTCAGTTTTTAGTCAAATCAATTTAAAAAATAAATTATGAAATTCAGATTCTTTGTTCAGTTATTATTTTTGTCATTTTCAATTGCTGTTGTTTCGGCACAAAAAATAGTAAATCTGTCCGATTTTAATATTGTTGGATCTAAAGATGCAACTCCTTGTGTTTACGAAGCACTTAAATCAGTAGAAGGGAAAGATGCCAAACTTGTTTTTCCAAAAGGAATTTATCATTTCTATCCAGATAAAGCATTCGGCAAATATCACGCAATTACAAACCATGATAATTCATACAAGTATTTTGCTTTTCCATTAATTAATTGTAAAAATATTGAAATTGATGGTCAGGGTTCTGAATTTATATTTCATGGAGTTATGACACCTGTTTTAGTTGAAAATTCAGAAAATATTACATTGAAAAACTTTTCAATAGACTGGCAAGAACCCTTTTATTTACAAGCTAAGGTGGCATCGGTTGATACTCAAAATAAAACCTTTGATCTTTTTATTTCTAATGAAATTCGTCATCAAATTGAAGGAAATCGTCTTTCCTTTAGTACAAATGGTTTGTATATTCCGTTTTTGGGAGAACATATTGTTTTTGATCCCAAAACGAAAGCAGTGGCATACAATTCAATAAATTATAATTTGGGTTCAAAGAACGCAAATCGGCTTATAGAAGTGAAAGCGGTAGAGAAAAATCGTTGTACTGTTTTAAATTCATCAGTAAAACAATTGCCAAAAGTAGGTTATATATACGTGTTTAAAGGACCAAATGGGATGAATCGTTTTGCACCGGCAATGCATTTGTCGAGTTCAAAAAACTTAAATCTGACAAATATTAACATATATCAGGCGGGTGGAATGGGTCTGATAGCAGAGAAAACAGAAAATATCCACCTCAATTCTTTCAATGTAAAACTTAGAGAAGGAACAAACAGAATTCTGACTACGACGGCAGATGCTACTCACTTTTGCAATTGCAAAGGAGTTGTATTGATAGAAAACTGTTTATTCGAAAACATGCTTGACGATGGTTCTAATATTCATGGAACTTATATGAGAATTTCAGAAATTGTTAACAATAATACCATTCGTGTACGTTTAGTTCATCCTCAACAATGGGATTATAATTTTGCTTCGAGTGGGGATTCAATTGAATTTATACAGAATAAAACGTTGTTACCTGTCGCAAGTTACAGATTAAAATCTGTAACAAAAATCAATGAAAAATTCTATGAAATCACCTTTGAAAACGATATACCTGAATCGGTAAAAATTGATGATGGTATTGAAAATATTAGTTGGTATCCTAAACTCATTTTTCGGAATAATGTAGTGCGGAATAATCGTGCAAGAAGTATTTTGATAAGTAACCGTTATAAAACTATTATTGAAAATAATTCATTCTCATCCATGATGTCATCTGTTTTATTTGAGGGCGACATGAACTATTGGCATGAATCAGGAGCAGTAAACGATGTGGTAATCCGAAATAACAAATTTCATGATAATGTTTATGGAGGAGGAAAAGGATCAGTCATTTGGATAAATCCGAGATTAGACAGTATTGTTTCAGGTCAATATTACGAACGTAACATTCGAATTGAAAATAATAGTTTTGAAACTTTTGATAATTCTATACTTAATGCAAAATCAGTTAATGGATTGATATTTAAAAACAATTCTATTGTTGAGACAAAAACCTACCCGAAATTAAACCCAGAATTGCCAGCGATAAATATGCAGAATTGTTCTAATATAGTTATTCAAGGAAATACATATCAAGGAAGTAGTAAAAGAATGATTGACATTGACAATCAGTCAAAAGTTACTTTAGTATTAGATAATAACCAAAAAGGTTTTAAAGTTAATTGAATATTATTGGAATATATAATTATCACTCTCTATTAGTTTTTTATGATTATCTGCAAAGTGTACTAATAGCTGTATAACTGTTCTTAGACGACCGACCTTGTCCGGTGAGTCGAAAAATAAGTGAGACAGACGGTTAAAAATCGTCCTTGTTTGAAGTTTCCGAGGTAGGAGGAAACAAGTTTGGACGATTTGAGCCTGCCGAGCGCTAATTTTTCGAGCGAAGCGGGCGAAGTCTTGACTTTTTTTGCTTACTTTTTTGCGTCAAGGCAAAAAAAGTGGGTTTGGGCAAAGCCCATTTCATTTAAATTCTTTGTACATTATGCGGATCATCATTTAGTTTTTTTTTTAGGTTAGGAAGAATGTTTGATGTTAATTATCAAACATTCTTCCTTGTTACGCAAAAGAAATAATACTACAATTGCTAATCGAATTATTTTTCTAAAAACCCTTTTTAACTGTAGTTCATTCTTAATCATTTATTTCCGTTTTTAATGATCGATACTATAATCTGTAGCGGTAGTTGTCCCGTTAATAATACTTCCTGCATAATAAGCTAATAAGAGCTTCGGATCATATGATTGACCTGTTGTTACATCGGAAAATTGAATAAAATTATTAAAATTGTTTTTTAATTTCCCAACTATCTGTTCTGAAAGATGCAACCGGAAGTCCTGCCGTGCTATACAAATAGCCATTTGTTTTGGGGTAGTTGCAGAAACAGTAACGTACTGCCACCGGAATTTTTACTTTGAAAGAAGATACAAGGGCTTGTTTATTGGAAATAGTGAGTTTAGCAGGATAAAAGATGCTGTCTACACCTGCAATTTCAAAACAATCGACATTTTTTCCAAACGTGGTGAGTCCGTGCGGAGCATCATTGAATGAAATAACTGCCACACTATTTTTAATAGATTTTAAATCACGAGTGTTCGGAAGATAAAATTGGGTTCAAAGTTGCTGTTTTTGGTTTTCATATTTTTTTAAATGTTGAGCATGAGGGAGTTTTTTTCTATGTAAACACCCGACTTGGGTCACCCCCGCAATGCTGTACAACAATAGCCATAATTAATTCATCTAATTCAATTACAAAGCGTCTTTTAGCTGTTTTGTATCCTATTTGATTAATTCTTTTATATATTAAAATCAACATAGACAATATAAGTGTCATATACAAGATAATCTTTATTCCATTTTCATTTGTTGACATGAAATGACTAAAGTTTAGTTCTTGTTTGATAAATCGAAAAAACACTTCAATGTCCCATCTCTTACGGTAAAACAAAGTAATTACATCTGGCTCAAGATCAAATATATTTGTCAAGAATAGATATGTTTCTCCTGTTTCATTTTGTGCTGTTATCAACCTGAATGTTTCATCGGTTGTTATCTTTCCTGAATTTCTGAACAAACGAATTTCTTCATCACTAACAAGAAAAAGACCACCAATTCTTCGCCCATTACCCTGTTCTATTATGCGAACAGTCTCTTTTCGTGCACTTTCATTTAATCTACCAACAAACTCTACTTTTTGCTCACTCATTTTTTCAAAAGTAGTTCTTTTCTGAACTCCCCGGTCAAAAACAAAAATTTTTCCGTCCTTCTTTTTGGCATAGTCAAACACGACTTTGGGTATTGTATGATCCTCACTTAAATACTTTTGGTCGGTAAATACCTCTACCGAGCATGGAAATAATCCATCAAAACCAATTGTATACTTTATCTGCTTTTTACCGTCCTTTTTGCGACCCACGTTCATTCCTTTTGAAAGTCTTGCAGATGTTTCGGCTACCATAGTTGAGTCAACACGAATTATCTTATTTTGCAGTATATCTTCTTTGGAATACAGCGTACTCAGTTGAGTGTAAAACAATTCAAATAGTCGCTCAAAAAAACCAACATCTATCACTGACAATCTTTCGGATATTGAATTGTGTTTTACGCTAACTTCTTGCTTTATATTAAAAAGAAACTTAAACCGACGACTATTAAATATGTCTTCCATACTTCGAAGACTCGCACGATCCGACTCTAATAATCCTAAAAGCAGCATATAAAAAACCGAACGACCATACAAAACCTTGGAACAATAATCTACATGCGTATCTTTAGCCAACGAAATCAAAGATTCATCTGATATAATGCTCAAAAGCTCTTTTACTGTAATTTTCTTTTTTTTGTTTTTTTTCATTTGCATCCAATTTCTTATTCGGGTGCAAAACATTAAAAGAATTAGAAAGTTGAATTATATATTAGCACTTAGTTATCAACAGCATAGCTATTTTTTTTGTTGATAAGTAGACCTATTTTTTTGTTTTTGATTTTGGATGTTCAAAAAAGGGACATTTATAGCAAATTTCCTTGATAATGCCATGAAAATAATGTTAATTATCTTCCGAACACTCGTGAATAAAAATCCGTTCTTAATCCGCTAAATCAGCGCAAATCAGCGTTCTATTCTCTTCTCTTTTTGCTTTTTCGCAACAAACAGTCTCGAAACCTAATAATAAACTTTCAACCGTATCTTAGAAAAGAACCATCAATTTAAGTGTAATACCAAATGAATTTTTATTTAAGCCCAAAGTCAACTTTGGTATAATGCCGATCGAGTATTTCGAGATTCCGCTTGCGGAAGGCATATCGTA
>JAAFGX010000080.1 GCA_010365115.1 Paludibacter sp. | reverse complement strand
ATGGAGAAACAAAAACAGGAGTCACTACTTTTTTCATTGACGACAAGATTGACACTGGCGCGATGATTATGAGCTCAGAAATTGAGATTGACCCGATTGAAAACGCAGGACACTTGCACGACCGTTTAATGCACTTAGGTAGTGAAACCGTAATTAGTACTTTGGAACTAATTGAAAAAGGAAATGTAACAACTACGATTCAGAAAGATTCATCGGATATCAAATCTGCGTTTAAACTCAACAAGGAAAACTGCAAAATCGATTGGACAAAATCAGCTTCAGAAATTAATAACCTGATAAGAGGATTGAGTCCTTATCCAGCCGCCTGGTGCATTTTTTCAGATAAAAAGGAAGAATGGAATGTGAAAATCTATGATGCTAAAATAGTACTTGAAGATCATGGTTTAGATACAGGCATAATGGTTTGTACCAAAAAAGAAATGAAGATTGCAGTAGAAAATGGGTTTATTCAGGTTCTAAGTTTACAGTTTCCTGGTAAAAAGAAGATGACAACACCCGAATTCCTAAATGGGATTACGTTTTCTGCCGACGCAAAAGTCTATTAACCTCAATAAAACAGGGTGGTTTTTACAAATCATCACAAATAACAGTGGTTTTATGAACAAAAAAAATAAGTTATCAACAAAACGTACTAAAATCCGCTGAAACACTTGCGAGGAAGGGATTTCCTGCTAAATTTGTGTATTAACAATTTTTTATAACCAACAATTAATAACTATTATTATGAACAAATCAGAATTAATCGATGCTATCGCTGCTGATGCAGGAATCACAAAAGCAGCTGCTAAATTAGCTTTAGAGTCATTTTTAGGAAATGTAAGTGGAACTTTGAAAGCAGGTGGTAGAGTATCTCTAGTAGGTTTCGGATCATGGTCAGTTTCAGCAAGAGCAGCAAGAGACGGTAGAAATCCTCAAACAGGAAAAACTATTCAAATCGCAGCTAAGAATGTTGTAAAATTCAAAGCCGGTGCAGAATTAGAAGGTGCAGTAAACTAATTGTAAGTTTTCAGACCTAATATACAAAACCTTCCTGATGGAGGGTTTTTTTTTGCCTTTAAACGATTTTATTTGGTTATTTCTGTTATTTTTTCTTAAATTTATTAAAAAAATTACGGTATTATGATTTCAGAAAAACTAATAAAAGGACAACTACTTATAGCAGAGCCTTCTATAATTGGAGATCTATCATTCAATAGATCTGTGATTTTATTAGCGGACCACGATAAAGAAGGATCAGTAGGTTTTATCATAAACAAACCATTGAAATACACTATCAATGATCTACTGCCAGAGATTAACGCCTCTTTTAAAATCTATAATGGAGGCCCTGTAGAACAAGACAACCTTTATTTTATCCACAATATCCCAGAACTGATACCAAATAGTATAGAAATTTCTAATGGAATCTATTGGGGTGGTGATTTTGAATCTACAAAATCACTAATCAATAACGGAAAAATAAACAAAAATAATATCCGTTTCTTTTTAGGTTACACGGGATGGGAAGAAAATCAATTGGAGTTGGAAATGATATCAAACTCATGGATTGTTGCTCCCAATAGTTATAAAAATAAAATCATAGGAAAGTCCTCTGCACATTTCTGGAAAGAACAAATCTTAGAATTAGGTGGCGATTACATGATCTGGTCTAACGCACCTGAAAACCCCTATTTAAACTAAGTAGCACTTACCACTTCGTTTAATTTTTCCAATAATACTTTAGCTAGGACAATATCGAACTCTTTTTTTCTGTATTTGGTTATAGGTTGTATTCCTTTTATCACGTTTGTGATAAACAATTCGTCAGCTTTTTGTAAGTCGAATGGAGAGATTGCTTCTTCTACCACCTCCAAGTTGACCATTTTTTTAGCGAATTCCAACACCTGTTTTCTCATCACACCATTCAAACAGCCTTCAGAAACCGGAGGAGTAATCAATTTGTTACCGGTTAACATGAATAGATTACCTTGAATTGCTTCCACAACATTCTTACTATCGTTTAACAACAAACAATTGTCATATCCATTTTCACTAGCAAAAATACTAGCCGTAATATTTAGAATTTTATTTGTCGTTTTTATGGAAGACAATAATTGCTTCGTCACATAAAAATCTTTAAACAAATCTACCTCATACTTCTCCTGATTGAATGAATATAAGACGTCTTCTATACCTATGGTATGGATTAAAAAAGAAACTGTATTAATTTGAGGCAAATAATAACCGCCATCATTCCTGAAAACAGTAATTCTGGCACGAGAGGAGTTTGACAACGAATTATTAGTTGCTAAAGAGAGAATTTGCCCTTCAAGGTACTCCATGGTGAAATTCATAGGTATTTCCATTCTAACGACACGCATGGACGCCATTAACCTAAAATAATGGTCTTCTAAAAAAAGAATTTTAGAATTTACGATTTTAACCGTTTCAAAAACGGCATCGCCATATAAAAAAGCACGATTCTGTGTCAATATATTGCTATCCTGAGACACAATAGTTCCATTAAAATTAATCATAAAAAAAGCCCTAAATTTAGTTTAGGGCAAATGTAAGTTATAATATACACTTTTACTATACAGATCCAATTAGATGTTTAAGGTCTGATATTTGATTTTCCCACAGTTGCGATGCTTCATCGATCTCCTCTTTTTCAGCAAAATCAACAACCATTAATGAAACATCTTTAGTAAGCTCATCAACTAAAATATGAAGTTCAAAAAAGTACTCGGTATCTTTACCGTCGCCATCCACCCATTTGAATTTTACTTTTTCGCCTGATTTCTTTGAGGCAAGCCTAGCTTTTTCCTCAGAATCATTCCATATAAACGTAAAAAACTCACCTCGTGAATTTACATTATCTGCAAACCATTCCGACAATCCTGATGGAGTCGAAATATATTGATATAACAATTGAGGAGAAGAATTTATGGGGAACTCTATTTCGTAACGTACTTTTAAATCCATGAGCTACATTTATATTTTTTTCGAATATATAGAATATAATGCCATACGTTTTTAAAAATATTTTTTTTTCTTTGATTTATACTTGCTTGCTTTAAAATTATTTATATATTTGCACCCGCAATCAGGGATGGCTGCACATTGCCCTTTTGGCGAGGTAGCTCAGTCGGTTAGAGCGCAGGATTCATAACCCTGAGGTCACGAGTTCAAATCTCGTTCTCGCTACGAAATTAAAGGTAATACAATCAACGGTTTAGTGTACACTAAGCCGTTTTTTTATGTCTAAAATTTTGCTAGCTTTGCTTACAGTACACGATACAGTACACGATTCAGTACACAAAAACTTAAATAGCTTATTAAAAAAAATGAATTATTCCATACCTAAAATTTTCACTGGAGGTTGTGATATAGCTATTTGGAGTAAGCTTTCTCCTTCTGAACAAGAAAAAGCGTTGTCTAAAGATTGGTACATTTATTATAGTTTTAGAGACGTAGATTCTGGAAAACTTAAAAGAATGCCTAACATAAAAGCTGGCGTTAATAAATACAAAACTAAGTCTGAACGATTAAAAATCCTTAATCATTTAAGAGATAACCTAGAATACTTTCTAGAAAAAGGTTTGATTCCATACATTGACAATGATTTAAGTATCTTGAATGAAGAAAAAAAGACTGAACAGATAACTGTCACAATTGCAACACCTGAAGCAACTATTCTAAAAACAGTTGTTGAAGAGGAAGAATGCATGACCGTCAAAGAAGCTTTTGACTTTGCTTTAAAGATCAAAAAAAGTTCAATGAACCCGACTTCTTATTCTAATTATTCAGGACGAATTAATAGATTCAAAAAAGCATTTGACGACAATAAACCTATAAAATCAATTACGCTAAAATTAACTCATCAATATCTAAATGATATTTTAGAAAAAACTTCCCCACGTAATCGTAATAATTCTAGAGTTGATATCAATTCATTATTTGAAGTTTTAGCCAACAACGAAATTATTGCTGATAATTTTATAAAGAAAATCAATATACTTAAATCTGTCCCTGAAAGGAATAAAACCTATACTCCCGATCAACTTAGTGAGATATTTACCTTTCTTGATAAAAACGATCCTATTTTAGCTCTATTCATTAAATTCATATCATATAATTTACTTCGACCAGTTGAAGTATGTCGATTGAAAATTGGTGATATTGATATTAAAGACAAAAAACTATATGTTAGAGCAAAAAATCAGCCTGTAAAAATTAAAATCATACCCGATATTTTACTTAATGACCTACCTGATTTGACTCTTCTTAATCCTAATCATTTTCTATTCACTCCAACTAAACTAGGAGATAGTTGGATTGCAGAAGAAAACAATAAAAGAGACTACTTTTCTAAAAGATTTAAAACTGTAATAAAAGACACCTTCAATTTAGGAATTGATTATGGGATGTACAGCTTTAGACACACTTTTATTACCAAACTTTACAGACAAATACGCAAAGAGTTTTCCCCTTTTGAAGCAAAAAGTAAACTAATGCTAATTACTGGACATTCCACAATGTCAGCACTCGAAAAATATTTAAGAGATATTGATGCAGAACTGCCAGAAGATTATTCTCATTTGTTGAAATAAACCTTTGCAATGGTTTTGCAAAATACGTTGCGAAAACATTGCAAAGCAAGTTACATCTAGTAAAGAGCATTATTTTAGTATTTGTAGTATTGTTAAATACACATTAACAAACAATTCTTTCAAATTGAGGAAAACCGTAAAAGAAATTCTTTGTTAAGTTCTAAATTTGTGAGTTAAATAAATATTTAAGTGAAATTTATCTTACAACTGGATTTATCGCTTTTTAATTGTTAAATTTGAAAATAAGTATCACCAAATCAAACCATGAATATACAACTTACTGAACCTCGTAAAGCACTAAATAAAGCCTTTTTAAAAATTAAACCTAATCGTTCTGATATTGAGAATTTCAAAACCAATTTGATAAAAATTTTAGATGCTATTAACGAAGGTGAAGGTGAAGAGTTTCATAAAAACTTAGTGATTGATTTTCTAAAAAAAACTTATTACGATCCTAACTATTTTGTAAATACTAAAGGGAAAAATGATTTAGTTATACATAACGGTAAAGATGCCAAAACCAATGTAGGTGTTATTATAGAAGCAAAAAGCCTCACAAACAAGTCCGAAATGATTACCGTTGCTAACTTAAACGGTAAAGCATTACAGGAATTGGTTTTGTATTACATGAGAGAACGTATTACACATAAAAATACCGAATTAAAACACCTTGTAGTTACCAATATTTATGAGTGGTTTGTTTTTGACGCACAATTATTCAATAAGTTATTTGCCGAAGACAAATCCTTTACAAAGAAATTTATTGATTTTGAAGAAAAACGTTCGTCGGGACATAAAACTGATTATTTCTATAACGAAATTGCTAAACCCTTTATAGCTTCCATCGTTACCACAATCGAATTCACCCATTTTGACATACGCAAATATGACAAACCATTACGAAATGAAGATAAAGAAGACGACAGAAAACTTGTTGCTTTGTACAAATTACTTTCTCCTGAACATTTACTCAAACTATCTTTTGCAAATGACAGTAATACATTAGACAAAAATTTTTATAGTGAGTTGTTGCACATTATTGGTTTAACCGAAGTAAAGCAAGGTGGAAAAAAACTAATAGAGCGGCATAAAAAAGAAGACCGAAATTCAGGCTCGTTACTAGAGAATGCCATTATCCAATTGGACAGTCTAGATAAAATTTCACGTTTGCAAAACCCTAAACAATATGGCGACACTAATGAGGAACGATTGTTTACAGTGGCTCTAGAACTAACAATTACATGGGTAAATCGTATTTTGTTTTTAAAATTACTCGAAGCACAACTTATTACTTACCATAAGGGAGACAAGAGTTATTCTTTCCTTAATGCCGATTTAATTGCCGATTATGATAGTTTAAACAGTTTGTTTTTTCAAGTTTTGGCAAAGAAACCAAGTGAACGTAATGACCGAGTTACCGCTGATTTCGCAAAAGTTCCTTACTTGAATAGCTCGTTATTTGAACCTACAGATTTAGAACATGATACCTTATTTATTTCTCAATTAGAAGATCATATTCCCTTAAAATTATTAAGCTCGACCGTAATTAAAAACGCAGCAGGCAAGAAGGAAACAGGAACAAAAGATTCCTTGAACTATTTCTTCTCTTTCCTTGATGCTTATGATTTTGCAAGCGAAGGAAGTGAAGACATACAGGAAGACAATAAAACATTGATTAATGCTTCTGTTCTTGGATTGATCTTTGAAAAAATAAATGGCTACAAAGACGGTTCATTCTTTACTCCTAGTTTTATTACCATGTATATGTGTAAAGAAACGATTCGAAGAGCTGTAGTACAAAAATTCAACGAAACCAAAAATTGGGATTGTAAAGATTTTGATTCCCTTTATGATAAAATTGAGGACAGAAAAGAAGCTAACGAAATTATAAACAGCCTTAAAATTTGCGATCCAGCAGTAGGTTCAGGACACTTTTTAGTGTCTGCCTTGAATGAAATTGTTGCTATTAAAAATGATTTACGGGTTTTGCAAGACCATAATGGCAACCGACTGAAAGAATATCATTTTGAAGTAGTCAATGATGAATTGATTGTTACTGACGAAGATGGAATACCATTTCAGTATAATCCAAAGAATAAAGAAAGCCAACGCATACAAGAATCTTTATTTAACGAAAAGCAAACCATTATTGAAAACTGCTTGTTTGGCGTTGATATAAACCCAAATTCGGTAAAAATTTGCCGTTTGCGTTTGTGGATTGAATTATTGAAAAATGCCTATTACAAGACTAATTCAAATGAATTGGAAACCTTACCTAACATTGATATTAATATAAAATGTGGGAATTCTTTAATAAGCCGTTTTGGATTGGATGCTGATTTGAAAAAAGCATTAAAACAAAGCAAATGGAATATTGAAAGTTACAAACTTGCCGTTTCCACTTATCGCAATGCCGAAAGCAAAGAGCAAAAAAGAGAAATGGAACGTTTGATTGGTGATATAAAAGGCAATTTTAGAAGTGAAATTGGTACAAACGATCCAAAAAAATTAAGACTCGAAAAGCTTAAAGGTGAACTTTTTAACCAAACCCAACAAACAGGACTTTTTGAACGAAGCAAAAAAGAACAAACCGATTGGAACAAAAAAGTAACTGTTCTTGCCACTGATATTAAAACTTTAGACATTGAAATTGAAGAAATAAAAAGCAATGTTATTTATGAGAATGCTTTTGAATGGCGTTTTGAATTTCCTGATGTTTTGAATGATGAGGGAGATTTTGTCGGGTTTGACGTGGTGATAGGGAATCCTCCTTATGGTGCAAACATAAGTGACAAAGAAAAAGAATTGTTTAAAATTAAATATTCTGATTTTCACACTAGATGGACTGATACATTTAATTACTTTATTCCATTAGTTCTAAATTTAGCGAAGTACAATGGAATTATATCCTATATTATACCAAATAATTTTTTATTTCAAAACGAATATTTAAAAGCAAGAATTGAAATTATCACAAACCACAAATTGGTATTAGCACATAATTTAGGTGATGGTGTTTTTAATGATGCAAACGTCCCAACTTCTTTAATATTTATTTCACCCAAAAATGAAAATCAATATTCTTTCATTTATTCAGATTTAAGAGAAAAAAATAAAGACAGTTTTTTATTTGATAATAATATTGGTCTAGAAATAGATAAAATGAAAATTTTAAATTCAAGTGATAAAATTATAGGACTAACAAATGAATTTACTGATTTAATAGATAAAATTAATAATTCTTCAATAAAAATTGATGATTTTGCTCTTGAAGTTGCAAATGGAATACAGCCTACTGGAGATAAAATATTTAGAATAGACAATTCTATTATTCTAAATTTCAATATCGAGAAATTAATATTAAAGAACGTAATTGTTGGCGGAGATTTCCATAAGTATACTTATCCAAAATCTGAGCACAAAGTAATTTATACAACTAAAGAAACAAATATTAATTTATTCCCCAACACCCTAAATTATTTAACTCAATTTCAAGAGAAATTATCTCAAAAAAGAGAAACAAAAAAAGGGACGTTACCGTGGTGGTGTTTACATTGGTCAAGATACAAAGGATTGTTTGAAAACAAAAAAATTATTATTAGACAAACTTCTGACAAGATAATTTCAACTTTAGATGAACAAGATTTTTATGCAATGAATAATGTGATTGTCATTCAAATAAAAAAAGATTCAGAAATTGAATATAATTATCTTGTTGCTTTACTTAATTCTAATGTAATGAATTTTATTTATCAAAATATTACTCAAGAAAAGAGTAGAGCATTCGCAGAAGTAAAACCTATAAACTTAAGAAAACTTCCAATTCGTAATTTGCCAAAAGAGCAACAACAACCATTAATTAAAAAAGTCGAGCAAGTTTTAGAGTTAAAAAAAGAAAACCCACAAGCCGACACCAGCGATTTAGAAAGAGAAATCGACAAGATGGTTTATGAATTGTATGGTTTGAGTGAGGAAGAAATAAAAATTGTGGAGGGGAGTTAATTAACAATTAACTTGTAATTGTAAAATCAACAATAAATATTTAAAAAACATGACATTAAAAGAATTTTTAGATGAATTTACCTTTATTAATACTGGAGAATATATTGATAATAATTATTTTTTAATAATTACAAAAGTTATTAAGAATAGCAATGGAAAAGAAATAGATTCGATTGAAACAAAACTTGAAATAAACAATGTTAGTAAATTCATAAAAGAAACAAACTCACCAGTATCCATTACCCCATATAATTGGGAAATGATTGTTGACATTACAAAAAGGGGACAAATTGATTTCTTTGCTCAAATAGTCCCAATAGAAGATTTTTATCCCAGAAATAGTCAAACAGACATTTCGTTTGTAAAGTAGATATATGGTGGAAGAAAAAATAAAATTTATCGAACAAGAATTCAATTCCTATTACAAAGAAGTTCGAATTGCATCAGAATACATTTTTGCTTTAAACTATGGGGGATACGACGGCGTTGAAAATGAAGATCTAGAATTCTCTCAAGTTTGGACACATGAATATCTGTATAGAATGTATAATTTATTATGTGTATATTTTGAATTACTTCAACTGCATGATTATTTAGAAAAATTTAAAAAAGAATTTGAATGTATAATTACTGATAAAAAAAAAGCTACCAAAATGTCTTCAATATTATTAACTTATGGAGACACTGATGATGACTTATTTTTATTGATTGAATGGAAAAAATTTTTAGCCCCTTTTAGTTTTTATTGGAAAAATGAAAATAAAGAAAATACCAAGTTAATTCAACTTCTAGAAAGCACTAATGAGATTTTAAAATTAACTAAAACTATAGTCAAAAAGGAAGAAGATATTAATTCAGTAATTCGTGAAATAGCAGATTTATATTACGAGGATGTTTCAGCTTATTCAGTTGGCTATTTCAGGCATAAATTTACAAGTTATAAACCCGATGTAATTATCGGTGAGCTCAACGTCTCTATAGAATATAAATTAATTAGAGAAAACAAAGATGTAGGTACTAAAATAGATGAATTATTAATTGATGCAAAGCGTTATACTGACAATCACTTAAATAAAGAATGTATCGCAGTTTTTTGTTTATCTACAAAAGTCACTAAAACTAAAAAGCAAATAAATGAAGATTGGAAAAAAATGTTATTTCCTAAAAACTGGAAATTAATAGTCATTAATGATGTCGCAATCGTATAATTAGATTTCAACAGTAAATTACCTTACATAAAAATAAAGCGAGACCTAATTAGCTTTTATAATATGATTTTAGTGAATCCACTTAAAAGAGCTTGTAAAAGGATAAAAATCATAGTTCATTTAAAATTTTAAATAATAACGTAAACATGAAAAAAATAAAATCTTTAGAAATTAAAAATTCACCTTTTTTTGAGGATATAACAATTAAGTTTGATGAAAAGATGAATTGCATTATGGGGGGGAGAGGTACTGGAAAGTCAACTCTACTCTATTTTTTAAAGTCAGCACTAAGTATAGATTCTCAGAAAGGAAAAACTGATGGCATCTTGAAAAGCAATTTAGGTACAGGAGAAATAAACGTAGAAATGGAATCTGTAGATGGATCAATGTACAGAATCATTAAAACATTTAATGAAGACCCACAACCCTTCAAACATCCTAATTCAGATTTCATTGCATTGCCTAGAATTATTAATGAAATTGAATGTGATTTTTATGAAACAAATATGATTGAAGAAATAGGAAGAACACCTATTCAGAGATTAGAATTAATTGATAAAAAAATAAACATTGATATTAAAGATTTAAAAAAACAAATTTTAACTTCTCAAATTGAACTTGATGCAAATGCGCAGGATATTAAAACAAAAAACAATCAAATAAAACAACTTCATAACTCAATTATACAATATGAAAATATCGACATTGATATTGAAGAATTACAAAAGAATGAACCAATAAATATTAAACCTGATGAAAAAATAGAATTTGAAAATGCAGACATAAACGAAAAAAAGAGAACAGATGAAAAAAGATTTTTTCAGAAAACAGCTGGTTTGTATAACGATTTACAAAATAGAATTTCTTTAATAGATAATGATTTAAATGAAATTTATAAAAATTCAATTTTAGACAAAGACAACTTTTTAAATAAAGAAATACTAGATGAAATAATAGACATTACGAGTATTAATAATTCTAAATTAAAGTTGAAATTTAGTGAGATTATCAAAATTGCAAATCAAAACAAAGAATTAATAATAGATAAGTACAGACTAATATCTGTTAAACATGAGAGTCAACAGGCAGAATTCGTTCAATTAAAACAAAAATTCGAGAGTAACAGAGATTATTTTAATCGTCTAAACATTCTGACAAATCGAAAAAAAGAAAAAGAACTTTTAAGTAAAGATATTATTGAAATTGACCAAAAGAAAAATCGTTTAATTGAGGAACGAAGAATGTTAATTGATAAATTGAATAACTTAAAAAATAAAATATATACCCTTAGGCTTTCTGCAATAAAAGACATCAATAATGTACTTCAAGGCGATGTAAAAATCACATTAAAATTTTCGGGAATCATTAATGAATTCGAAAATAAATTAAGAGATGCAATGAAAGGCTCTGGGTTAAGATACAACGAATTAGTTACTAAAATTGTAGAAACTTTTAAACCAGATCAATTTGCAAAGGTAATTCAAGATAAAGACATAAAAACTTTAAAACTAATATCTGGAATTGATGAAATTCGTTCTGAAACGATAATAGACTCCTTGTTTGACACTCAAGACATATACCAAATTGAAAGTATATACTGTGAGGATTTACCAGATTTTAAATTAAGAATTGAAGGGGATTTAGTATTGATGGATAATTATAAAAATTCTGACGAACTATCAATGGGACAAAGATGCACTACAGTTTTGCCAATCATATTTGCAGTTTCTAATAACCCATTAATTATTGACCAACCAGAGGATAATTTAGATAATAAATATATTAGTTCGAAAATACACGAAATAATAAGAACTCAAAAAAATGAAAGACAATTAATATTCATAACTCATAATCCAAATATTCCTGTTTTATCTGATTCAGAATTTAATTTGTTTTTAAACTATGAAAACAAAAAATCAGATCGTTTAATTGAAGGAACTATTGAAAATGTTAAGGATGAAATCATAACAATTCTTGAAGGTGGTAAAGTTGCATTTAATAAAAGAAAAGAAATTTATGACATCAAATAATAGTGATAGTGATAAGCTTGATTCTTTAAATTTATTAAAGGACGAAGCCTTCAAAAGTAAACCTATAGATAATACAAAAATTCAAAAAATTGAGTTAGAGCTAAAACAAATACCTAATGAAGATAAACATTCATATCAAGAATTTGTAAATCAATATGTCCATTTATGTTTTATAAATGATATATCATGTGACATTGATCTAAATGACTTTACAGTTTATAGTTCCGAAAAGGAAAAAGAAAAAATTATTGAGGAGATTAAATCAGACAAAATAGATCTTAATTATTCAATTACAAGTTTTAATCAAATACTCGATAAGTTAATAACAAATTTAAAAGATTATTTTGAGTCATACAAAGGGTATTACATTACTAAATTAGAAAACAATCCTGCAGGTGAATTTAAAATTATATTTATTTACGATGGAACCTTTTTTATTAGGCCATTAATGAATAAAATCAATAGCCTTTTTGATGGTTCTATATTTGTGGAGCTAAATAAGTTTGACATAAACGATATTTCAGATAATGAAAATTATTTATGTGTATTCCTTTTATTAACAAGAATGAATGATGATGAAAAATTAGAAAATGATATAAAACTAATAAAAAATATTATAGATAATTTTCAAACTTTTGAAAATTATTCTTTGATCATTAAAAATGATGATATTTCATATAAAAGCAGTAATGTAAGAGAAGATTTTATTGACGATTTAAGAATCGTTTTATCAAAATATATTTCAAATTTAAAACTCTCTTTCGAAGAAGAAAAAATCATTAAAAAACTATGTTCATCCGCAGTTGAAACACCCTTGTATTTTTACAATATTTTGTCAGGAGGCTTTAGTGGTTCTAAAGTTTTAGAAGTAAGACCCAAAAAATCAATTAATTATAGTGACGAAAAAAAATATATAATAAAATTTGGCTTAAGAGAAGAAGCTAAATTAAAAGAAGAAATAGCAAATTTTAAGAAATTTGTTAGTGGTTATAAAGGATTTCAAGGCATCAGGGATTATGAGGCACATTATATGTCAACTCTTATTTACGAAGGCATAATCTATAATTTTGCTATTTCAGACACTAGCCTAAAATCATTTTCATATAGCGATATAATTAGTGAAAAATGTGATGGTTTGATTTTCAAAAATGAGGATATAATAAAAAATCTATTTGAATTAGAAATTTATCATTTATGGAGAACAGATCATCAACAAAAGTCCGATAAAAATGTAGAAAACTATTATCAAGAATACATAAACTCAAAAACCATTTTCAACAAATTAGAACGTATTCTTAACAAAACTAGCCTTGAAATTGAAGAGAGTACATTATATAAAAATTTTAATAAAATATGGAAATACAAATTAAACTGCTATGAAAAAGTTTGTCATGGAGATTTACATACAGAAAATTTTTTTATTGATGATTTAAAAAATATTACATTAATAGATTTTGGATATACAAATTTAAGGCATGCTATAATTGATTCCACTTCTTTGGAATGCTCACTGAAGTTTAAACATATTCCGAAATACATTCCAATTGAAGAACTAATAAAAATTGAGGAAGAATTATTATCAAACAATTCCTTTCAATTAAGCTATAAGTTTTCTAATAACAGAAAAGATATTCATGATTTACTTGAAACTATTAATAACATAAGATATCATTCATGTATAGATTTTTTAAATCCAACTAACTTTATTGAATACTATATTTCTTTATTCCTAATGACTATTAGACAAATTCAATATAAAGACATGAATCAATTATACGCTTATCATTCAGCATGTTTGTTAGGGGAGAAAATTGTAAATGAATTAGGTATATAAAATAAATAATCTATGCAAAAATACTCGGTAAACCAACATTTAATAGAAACCCTCTTAACTTGGGTGAAATCAGGAGAAATTGCTATTCCAGAGATACAAAGACCTTTTGTATGGGATAGTTCAAAAGTGAGAGATTTAATGGATAGCTTATATCAAGGCTTTCCTATTGGCTACGTTATCGCTTGGCGAAATCCCAATGTCCGCTTGAAGGATGGCAGTATGAGCGAGGGTAAGAAAATTCTAATAGATGGTCAGCAAAGGGTTACCGCTTTGACAGCTGCAATTCTTGGTGAGTATGTTATTGATAAAACCTATAAAAGAGTAAAAATTAAAATTGCTTTCAATCCATTATTGGAAAAATTCGAAGTGCAAAATCCAGCTATTTTAAAAGATAACAGTTGGTTACCCAATATCTCAGAAGCTATTAATGGTGAAGTTAGTATTTTGAAATTAGTACGTCAATATTTAGCTCAAAATCCCGAAGCTGATGAAGATTTAGTTGAAAAATCATTTACCAATCTTATCAATATTCCAAAAAAACAAATTGGTATTATTGAACTGGCTCACGATTTAGATATTGAAACAGTAACGGAGATATTTATCCGGATCAACTCAAAAGGTGTTGTTTTAAGTCAGGCAGATTTTGCTATGAGTAAAATTGCTTCTAATACAGATTACAATGGGAATATCTTAAGAAAAGCAATTGATTACTTCTGTCATCTGGCGATCTCTCCAGACTTTTACAAACACATTGAAGACAACGACAAAGAATTTGCAAAAACGGAATTCTTTCAAAAAATGAAATGGTTAAAATCTGAAAGTGAAGACTTATACGATCCAAGTTATACTGATATGATTCGTGTTGCTTTTACTTCGCAATTTAACAGAGGTAAACTTTCAGATTTGGTCAGTTTGCTTTCAGGCAGGAACTTTGAAACCAGAACCTTTGAAGACGCAATAGCTGAACAATCCTTTGCAAAATTTAAAGTGGGTATTATGAATTTTATGAATGAAACCAATTTTAAACGATTCTTGATGATAATCAAGTCGGCAGGTTTTATCTCCCCAAAATTAATACGTTCACAAAATGCTTTAAACTTTGCTTACATTCTTTATTTGAAACTGAAAGAACTTAATGTAAATTCTGTTGCGATAGAAAGCTATGTGAGACGCTGGTTCGTGTATTCGGTATTAACAGGAAGGTATTCTGGTTCTGCTGAATCCTTTTTTGATTTTGACATTAAACAGATCAATAATAGACCGTTTGATGAATATTTGAAAGAAAAAGAAGAAGGAGAATTATCAGATGCTTTCTGGAATGCTTCATTACCACAAAGTCTTGATACTTCTGTAGCGAGTAGTCCTTATTTTAATGTTTTCCTAGCGTCGCAAGTAAAAGCAAACGATAAAGGTTTTCTATCTAAAGATGTTTTAGTTGGTGATCTAATTTCTTTGAGAGGTGATATTCATCACCTATTCCCAAAAGATTATTTAAGAAAAAATGGTCTAGAAAGAGGAAAATACAATCAAATTGCTAACTATGTTTATATGCAATCTGAAATTAATATTAAAGTTGGAAATAAACCTCCTAAAAATTACTTTGAATTGATCAATAAACAAATTGAAGACGATAACAAGTTAGTAAGTGGAATTTCTAATCACACAGAACTTATCGAAAATTTAAAATCAAATTGTATACCTGAGTCTATCATGAATATGGAAATTGAAGATTATCAAGATTTCTTGATTCAACGTAGAAAACTTATGGCTCAAAAAATTAAAAACTATTATTTTACCCTTTAGCAATGGCAGAATTTTTTACAGGCGCAGCGTTAGACGAAAAACTAACTGATATAATATGGGAAGCAAAAAAAGAACTAATAATTCTCTCCCCTTTTATAAGACTTGATGATTATTGTAAAAGCATCTTCAAGAAATTAAAAAACAATCCCGAACTGGAAATTATCATCGTTTTTGGTAAAAATGAGGGAGAAACGCAAAGAAGTTTAACACCTGCTGACTTAGAGCTATTTAAAGAGTTTAGCAACATAACCATTATCTATTGCAGCAATCTACATGCAAAATATTATGCAAATGAAAGCGAAGCTTTATTGACTTCATTAAACCTTTTAGGCAAATCGATGACAGGAAATGTGGAGTATGGTATTTCCTTTCAAAATTCTAAAATCATCAATTTAGACAAACTATATGTCGATTCACTTAACTATACATATGGTGTCATTTTAGACAATCCAGTTGTATTTATGAAGCGACCAATTTTTAAAAAGACTAATCTTGGTTTATCGAAAAAGTACGTAGAATCGAAAGTTCTATATGATATGACCGATGCGTTATATCGAAACAGGGATTTTGAAAAAAAATATTACAAAGATTTTGATCTTGAAATATTAGAATCTGACAGCAAACCATCAAGAGAAGAGTTTATTCCTGAGGAGAAAACTGTAGAAAAAAAACAATATTCTACCTATACTGCAAAAAACTACAACAATAGAAATCAACAGGCAGAATCAGGTTTTTGTATTAGAACAGGTGAACAAATTCCTTTCGACACAAGAAGGCCATTTTCTTATGAAGCTTATCAAACATGGTCTATTTTTGAAAACTGGAATTATCCAGAAAATTTCTGCCACAGAACTGGTAGGGATTCAAGAGGGAGAACTTCAATGACAAATCCAGTACTTTACTAAAATGACCATGTCAAACGGCTAATAGTCAGAAACTATACCTCATTCAGAACAAAAGAGTTAACAATACACATTTAATTTTAAAATGTATATCGTTAACTCTTTTTCTTGTTATAACTCCATATCCTATTCTCTCGTAAGCTGAGCTAGTCCATGCTAGTCCATGCTAGTCTATGCTAGTCTATGCTAATCGATGCTTACATCCAGGAGCTCCAAAACGAGACTTTAGATTTGCAAAAAAAAAGCAAACCTTATGAATGAGAATTTACAAAATTTAAAAAACAATTTAAAAAACGAATTAGTCCTAAATCCTGATTCTATTTTCGAAATTAAATCTGCCAATCAATGGATTGAGCAAGCTAAGAATAGACCAATTCCTAAAATGTTATTTGGTGAGTTTTGGTTCGAAGGCGAAATCTGCATTCTCTTTGCAGACACGAATTTGGGGAAATCTATATTGGCAGTTCAAATTGGCAATAGTATCAGTAACGGTATTTCTACTTGTGGTCTAAAATTAGAAAGCCCATCATCCCCTATCATTTATTTTGATTTTGAATTATCCGATAAACAATTCGAAAACAGATATTCAGAAAATTTCGAAAATCATTATAATTTCAACTCAAACTTCTTAAGAGCTGAGATTAATCCAGATAATTACAATGATAATAAATTCCCCAGTTTTGAAGCGTATTTATATTATTCATTAGAACAATGTATCATTAGTAGTGATTCTAAAGTTTTAATTATTGATAACATTACTTACTTAAAAACGGAGACTGAGAGAGCTAAAGACGCACTTCCTCTAATGAAATTATTAAAAGAACTAAAAAATAAATACAATCTTTCAATTTTAGTTCTTGCTCATACTCCAAAAAGAAATTCAAGTTTCCCCATTACAAAAAATGATTTATCAGGAAGTAAAATGCTAATGAACTTTTGTGATAGCAGCTTTGCTATTGGAGAAAGTTTTCAAGAGAACGGTCTAAGGTATCTTAAGCAAATCAAACAACGTAACACAGAACAAATATATGATTCTGAGAATATTATTGTTTGTAGAATTGAAAAGGAAAATAGTTTTTTACAATTTAGCTATGTTGGATATGGCGAAGAAAGAGAACACTTAAAACAAAAAACAGAGGAAGATAGTAATGACAGGAATATCAAAATTCTTGAATTGAAAAACCTCAATATGTCTAATATTGAAATTGGCAAACAGTTATCTATCTCAGAAGGAACAGTTAGAAATATATTGAAAAAGAATAATCAATAATATTAAATGACTGCTAATACTATATATGACGTATTTCTTGCTCTTCCAGAAATGGAAAGGCAGCGTCTTATTGTATTAGTAAATCAACACAAAGCCATTGAAAAAAAAGAAGTGAAATTTAAAAGACAAAAAAATAAAATAAATTTTACAACTCAGGACGCAAAGGATTATCTATTAAAAAATGTATTTAAGTCAAATAAATAAGCTCGTAACATTCGTAGTGCTCGTAAAGCTTACGACTGTTACGAGTATTACGAACTAAAAATATGGAGTATAAATATTCATTAGAAAAAAACAGTAAAAAACACATTTGCCCTAAATGTGGAGAAAAAAGGTTTGTGCGGTATCTCAATCTCTCAAATGATAATTATTTTGATGAAGAATTTGGCAGATGTGATAGAGAAACAAGTTGCGGACATCATACAAAACCCAGCTCTTGTGATAGTTATATTTCTTACGTTCCTTTTGTCCCTAAACCAATTGCAAACCCAACTTTTCATAGCATTGAAATCGTTGAAAACTCAAACAAAAGACATGAAATCAATTCATTTATTCAATTTTTATTTAAATATTTTCCAGAAGAGCAGATCCTTGAAAGTATTGCAAAATACCACATTGGAACTTCAAAACATTGGAATGGAGCTACAGTTTTTTGGCAAATAGATCAATTAAATAACATTCATGCGGGTAAGGTGTTTTTATTTGATAAGTGCACAGGAAAACGAATCAAAAAGCCTTATCCACATATCAATTGGGTACATAAAATAATCAAACAAGAAGATTTTATTTTGCAACAATGTTTGTTCGGATTACATCTAGTAAAAGAATTATTGCAACGCCCCATTGCAATTGTAGAATCAGAGAAAACCGCTATAATTATGAGTTTGTTTATGCCCGAAAATATATGGTTGGCAACTGGTAGTAAACAAAACCTGAAATATGATTTATTAAGACCTTTAATAAATCATGAAATCATAATTTTTCCAGATAAAGGAGAGTTTGAAAACTGGAATAAAAAATCAGACGAGTTACAAAAATTAAACTTCAAAATAAAATGCAGTCAATTTGTAGAGAAATCTAAGCACGAAATTGGGACAGATCTAGCGGATATTTATATCTATGAAAGAAATCAAAAACCATCTACTACGCAAACTGATATTATCTATAATGAAACCGAAAAAACGATTCAAAGACTTGCAGTACTAAATCCTGAGATAATAACCTTAATAAACCTTTTTGATTTGATAGACGACAAAGGAAATGGAATAAGGCTAGGCATCTAAATCATTACCCTAATAAACAAACCTTTGCAATGCCTTTGCAAAGGTTATCTGTTTTGTTGCAAAAACTCCCTGTTTTGTTGCATTAATTATGGTTTTCATTGTAAAGACCATCTTTTCTGTTTGCAAATATACTTATGACTCTATAAAAGCTAGACTAAGTAAGATCGTTTAATGATTATTGCAAAGTAGATACTAAGTAATATATGTTTCTTTAAAACCAACATGTAACCGACATCTATTGGCAGATACCACCAGTATTTTTGAAAAAAATAAAGGACATATTATGGAGAATAACTTGAAAAATAGAAATATTGGAATTGAAGTACCAGAAATTCTAAAAGGGATGGTAAAAGTGGTAGGTGTCGGTGATCGTGGAATCAAGATTATCAGTCAGCTGTTTCTACAGGGCTGTAGAGGGCTAGATTTGATAACTTGCTACGCATATATAGATTCTTTGAAAAGCAGCACTGTATCTACCAAAATACTGTTAGATATGAATGTAGGTTTAGTGAGCTTCGTATTCAGTTAGATTCATTACTGATTATTGACAATAATATATTAGATGAGTTAAATATCAATCTAAGTTTTGCTCTTGAGCGGAGTAAAATATTTTATTTCACAAGCCATTTAATAAAAAATGATAGTTTCGTCTCTCATAAATAAAATCATCAAAGTCTTGACAATTCCATTTTAATTTGATTCATATTTATTTTAGCGTTTACTAAAGGAGAAGTACTACCCTTTTGAAAAACCTTCACACCTATACGTTCCATTCTTTTTATCTGTTCAGTAGATAATTTACCAACACCTATATTACTCCAAAAAACATTTTTTATACCATTTTGATCAGCAAATGCTTTTTGCTTTACTATTTGACTCATATACTTTAAAAATCTAGCTTCACTAAAATTACTGTCAATATTCTTAACTTCTATTATAAATTTCGAATTATTTTTCATCCCTATTAAGTCAATCTCAATTAGTTTATGAAGGTATAAATTCGATTTTTTTAAAGAATTTTCAGTTATAAAAATCTGTTGCCTCTTTTGCACATATTCGGAGCTTTTAAATTTCAAACTAGACTGTATATTCTTAATCCCTTCTGTTTTTAGCAATTCATTATGATGTATTTCTTCAGCCAAAAATCCTTTAATACTAGATAGATTACGATCACTTAAAGATGAAATTTTTTGCCCAACTCTAATTAATTCTTCTTTTCCACGCAGTTCGTATGTTTGTTTTAAGATAAGTTCAATTGATTTGCTATCTATCCGTACTTTTTTTCCTAATCCGTTTGTAATAAGGATTTTGCTGTATGATGCAATTAGATCTTTAGCTGACCGTTTTTCTAATAATTTAAAAGCGTTAATACTTATCAACTCACCTGTTTCAATAATCGCTTTTCTGGTTATTGTAGCTTGTGAAAACATTAATGTAGTAGACAACAACAGAATTACAATTATCAGTTTAATTTTTATATAATTTAATTTTTTCAATATTATTATTTTTTATTTTATTTAAATCAGTTTCAAGAATAACACTTTCAAGTTCAATTGATTTGGTTATTTCTTGATCAATATCAGATGAAACTAATCCCAAACGCTCAGTAGGCTTAATAACGATCGCCAATAAAAACGTAAGTATCATTATAATCCAATGACCAAATAAAAATTTAAACAATTCCATTTTTAAGGTAAACATACTAAATACAGAAATAAATAAAAGACATATTAATACAAATAATACATCTAGAATAGAGCCAACTATAAAATCTAAAATTAGCGAATAAAAACCTGATTGCTTTTTAATTTCCTCTAATTTCCTAGTCTGTTCTTCCAATAGAAGTAAGCTGTTTTTTTTGATAACATAATTTTCAAATTTATGCTTCTTATCCGTTTTATAAGAATAACTAAGATTATTAGCCTCCTCTAAATACGCTTGCTCCAAGAGTAGATATTCATTAAAATCAGGTGAATTGATAATTTGGCTCTTTGATTTATTTTCCGATATAACTTTCTCCAAAAATATTTGTTGAAAACTTGCTCTTGATTCTATTAAACCTGAAAAAATTATTTCACAGTCAGAATTATAATTAGAAACTACTTTTTCAACGCTATTATCATTACTGCAAGAAACAGTTAAAAATAAAAGAAAAAATACTTTTTTTACCATTTAAACCAACTTAAAGTCTTTCCTTTTGCCCCCATGCTTTTTGGACCTCTTTTGAAATATGAGGTTTTTTTTCCCTTTTGACTACCTTCATAAACATGATATTTATTTCCTGAAGTGTCTGCTAAAATTTTTAAGATAGAGTTTAATAGTCCCATAATTTCATTATTTATTTATAATAGATTTGATAAAAAAAAAGCTTTGTAAAAATTTGAAGTAAAAGTTTTTTTCCTTTATTCAAAGAGTTTTTTCAAAATATACTTTTCCGAATTATTACTTTCCAAACTTACTACCAATAAAAACACCATCATTACGGGAAACCGTAACGAACCTAAAAAACTTACATATTAATACCCGGTATTCTTTTCTACTAGTAATAAATTGTCCTTTTCGAGGTTGAGAATTTCAGCAAGGAAGGGACTTATGTTTTATTCTGATGAATAAAGTATTATTACACAACAATCAGTCATAAATAATAATAATAATTCAAAAAATCAACAATAAGAAAGTAGAAATTTTAGCTATTGATAATTTCCAAAACAGCTTAAAAGAGTTCTATAGAAATAGCTTTCTCAGTTTAGAATGCTAATATTTTCCAACCATGAAGTTAAAATAGATAAATACCATAATTAGATTACTAATCTCAATTAAAATTCATTAAATTAGCGGTATATTATTAATAATAACAGTACACGATACCGTACACGATTTGGCATATATCTTGATTTTTTGTAAGCAAAAAGGGATGAAAACGTAATTCATAACCCTGAGGTCACGAGTTCAAATCTCGTTCTCGCTACAGAAAAAAACCCTTAAACAGCAATTGTTTAAGGGTTTTTTCATTTTTGAT
>JAAFGX010000079.1 GCA_010365115.1 Paludibacter sp. | reverse complement strand
TGTTTTAACAATCAATAATATTAAATAAAAATAAACCATATATTTAATATATTTGTTTTGTATTTGGAAAGTTGTTATGAGTTGATATCTAATTGAAAAAGAAGCCCCTATTGAAAAAAATAACATGCTTTCACTTGTAAATATATAAAATGTTGGTATTATAAACCATAATATAAATATAGAACAAATGAAGAACAAATTGAATTTCTTCAAAATAAAATTCAATAGCGGCGAGATTAGTATTAGAACTATCAAATCTCTTATAAACCATAATTGAAAAGGTATTGGATTAATTACCAAAGTATTTAAAAAATCAATATAGTTAAAACTAATAATGAGTTTATTCGTAAAAAACTTGGTTAAATTTGGAATAAGTTGCAGTAAAAAAAAAGTTAAAATACCTAGAGATGACCAAAATACAAATGGAATGACTAAAGAATAAAATCTTTTTTTAAATTTATTTTTAAAATCTAATACTGAACAAGGTTTATCCTTAAAAAACAAATATCCTGATATAAGAAAAAACAAAGGAACAGCAATTCTAGAGACACCATTAGAAATAAAATTCTGAATAAAATGATTTAAATCAAAAGAATCAATAGTATTTTTTGACAAATTATATGAATGCAAAAAAACAACCAATATTATCAACACAAAAGATAAAACTTTAATTTTATCACTTAAGTATTTGTCCATAATGATATTAAATTAAGTCTTCTTTAAAATAATAAATCTCAAATAAAGAAATAAAGAAATAAAGCTTATTAAGGCAGTTAAAAGCATTAAAATTGATAATTGAAGGAAATTACCAATTCCGAAGAATACAATATAGCCAGTATATACAGTTGTTGAAATAATTGAAAATAAAAGAACAATTTTATTTTTATTGTATTTTCCAAAATACATTTCGAAATAAGATCTATAACACCAAACAATTGTATATAATACAATTAAGAAACTAGCAAGATTTATTGATATTGGTTTTACAATCTTAGTTAGATTTAACCCCAATATAAAACAAAAGAATAGAACAACTGCAAGAAAAATCAATAAAGAATATTTTTTAAAAATTTCTTTATTAATTTCATAGTTTTTATCCTCATATATAGCTTTGCTATAAAATGCTATTATAGAAGAATGAGCCATTTGTACGATAAGTGAAATTCTTAAAACATATGAAATTTGATACATATCATTAGAAGATAAATAATTATATGCATAAATTTTACCAAAGTTGTTTATATATGCAATCATGCTTATATTTATCAATATTGGCCAAGAATACTTTAATGTTTCAGTTAGAAAAGTGATCAGTTTTTTAAAATCAATTTTCACCTTATTTTTTATGTAGAAATAAGATCCCACAAATAATAAAATAAATTGTGGTGCAAAAAAACCAAATAATACTGAATTAGAGATATTTCTAAATAAATATAGAGCAACTAATGATAATAGATTAACTGGAATACTTAACCAATATACGAATGATGGTTTATCCTTTAATCTGTAATAAGATGCTGAAAAACTTACGTATAACAAATATAACAAACGTATATAAACAAAGATAAAAATGAAACTAGTAGGTTTATAAAAAAAGAAGATAGGCAATATTAACAAACCAATTATTTCGTAAAACATTAACAACACACTGAAATACTCCCTAACTTTTTCAATATATTCAATTCTAGAATCAGATTCCTTAAATCCATAAAAATAATATGTGTTGATTCCTAAATCAAAAAAGACAACTGCAATACTAGCAATTGAAAATATATATTCAATATCATTATAAATTTGTTGATTCTTAGAAATATATAGTACAACTAGTGGTAGTGAAAAGGCTATAAATTTATCTATATAATTAAGTAAAGTAAAAATTAATAATTGCTTATGATGATTTATTGTATTCTTTATGTCTATCATAGTTAAGTAGTTATGTTTACTATTGCCATTGTAACCTTATTAATTATATCATCATTCACAATATCTGGATTAGAATCAATATCACCCACAGCACCTTCAAACGAACTTTCAATTATATAATTTGCATATTCTATTGAATTATCATTGTACCCTTTTATCTCATTTATTAGATTAATAATACTAGTGTATTTTTCCAATTCTACCCAAGTTACATTTTTGCAGTAGTTGTGCATATTAAAAAAAACTTTTGAAAATGTTATCGCAGGTATCCCCATTAATGCTGCCTCTAAACCCATTGTTCCGGTATTTGTTGCTACTAATTGAGCATTTTTTATCAATAAATGAGAATCGACTTTTTCATCTGCTAAAATTATATTCGGATATTTTAGCAACCTTTTATAAAATATATAGGAACGATCACCCACAGCGTTTGAATGTTCCTTAATAATTAGTTTCCAATCAGGAGGTAATTGTCGCCATAAATTAATGACATTTTCACTTTGGTTCTCATAATATCTTCCACAAACATCAATAGATGCTTCAGGCTGTTTATGGAAACCAAAAAGGATATATTTTTGTCCAACTATTTTATCAACAGTCTCTTTTTTGATGAGTTTATAAGTTATTCTATTAAATTCTTCTCTCACTGGAATTAAAAACCGATAAATACTTTTTGCAAAAACATTGGGATCATTACTTTCAATATTTTCCCCAGTAATATACTTTTTAATTCGTTTTAATTTTCCCATCAAGGAGTTTGCTGAATGTAATATTTTATCATTCAACAACAGATAATGAGGCTTCTCAAGTATAATCTTATTTTCTTTAAAAGTAATAATTCCGTTTACTATAGGTTTTACAATCTTAGTCTCCTTTTCATCTTCAAAAAAAATTATTCTTCCATTTGGGATTCTTGTTGTTGCAATTAAATAGTACTTACAATTCAACTCCCTTCTCTTGGAAACAATCCTATGTATTAACAATTCATGCGCCCACGTTTTTTCTCCAATTATATGCGATACTCTATTTGCTTTGATAAAATCATAAGTCGGTTTTTGGATATTAGTCAAAAAAATTAAGCCTTTTTCTTTGGTGTAATTAAAAATTCGATCACCATATATAAGTTCATTTATTTTAAAATCTTCTATAGGTTGATTCTGAATTCTGCAATGCATTTTATTAATCAGTAAGATGTTTTTAATGTTATAATGTTCTTTAAGAAATTGATACTGATCTTCTTTAGTAACGATCCAGCTTATTATGTATCCTTGGTTTTGAAGTTGCTTTGCAACTTCGTGAAAAAAAAATGTTTTATAGAAATTAGCGACAAAACAAATTGATTTATTTTCTGACAAATCTTGCTCCTTCATAATTAATTAAATTAGGGTGTTTAGAATAATCAGCAATATCTGATTTCTGAATAAGGTATGATGAAACATAAAAGCCACTTTCTTCAATGCTTTTGCTCACAATTGTTCCAGCACCAACTGAAACATCGTTACATATTGATACATTCTGCAAAATTAATGACTTTGAACCAATATAAATATTATTTCCAATAGTCACATCTCCTACAATCATCGTTCTCTTATTGTCAAATCCGTGAGTCCATATTTCTGTACCAATACCTCCTAACACAACATTTGAACCAATTGATATTTGACCGGAACAATCTAAATAGTGGTTGCTTGTTAACAATGAGCTTTCACCCATTCTAAATTGAAACACATTTGCGTAGGGAGAGAAATAATCTTTTGTACCAATAATTGCATTTTTTGATCTAATAATAGCAGATGTTTTCAACTCTACCAATTTTAAAAATCGAATATTGTTAAATTTACCTATGACAGAATCCTCATTCATGATTAGTTCTTTGCAAATAATTCTGTTAAAGTTATTTATTGTTGATTTATTCATTATAAATTTTTCACAATAGATATAATTGAACATGCCGATTTTGCTGTTTTTATCCAACTTGTAATTAAGTAAGATTCTGTACAAAAAAATTCGCAAAGTGTTAAATGGAATTAAGCCAATAAGTAATGTTATTGTTTTTTTACACATAAGCAAGTATTTAATCAAGATATTTAAGTTATTTCTTTAGAATTAAATGTTAACTATTAAAGGACTTTAAAATTCAACATCATCTAATTTCAGCGGAGTTCCCATTTCTAAATCAATTTTCACTTTTTTCCCCAGAATTTCTTTTAAGTATTTGGGATGTAAACCAAATCCAGGACGTACTGAGCGAACATTGTCTTCTGTAATTATTTCTCCGGCTTTAATATCCTCTGCCACATACAGCGAACGAGCAAATGCTTTTCCTGCTTTTTGTTTTTCTGTTAGTTCATAAGATTCTCTTCCCATTGCTTTTTCGACATTTCGTACAGCTGTGACCATTTCTGTAAACTCTTTTTCGTCTAATGAGAAACTTGCATCTGCTCCGCCAATGCTTCTGTCTAGAATAAAATGTTTTTCTATAATCTGCGCACCTAAAGCCGTGGCTACTATGGGAACAATTGTACCCAATGTGTGGTCGGATAACCCAACTCTCACTCCGAAATCTTTTGCAAAACGTTGCATCATTAGCAAGTTGGCTTCTTCAATGGGTGCAGGATAAGATGAAGTACATTTCAACAATGTAATATCATTATTTCCAACTTCTCTACATGTTTTTACCGCTAATTCTATATCCTCATATTCAGCAATACCTGTAGAGAGAATCATAGGTTTTTGCTTGGAAGCTGCATAGGCAATTAAGTTGACATCTGTGATTTCGAAAGAGGCTATCTTATATATAGGTGTATTTAATTCTTCTAAAAAGTCTACTGCTGTTTTATCAAAAGGAGACGAAAAGCAAACTAAACCTTCTTCTTCAGCCGTTTTATATAACTCCTTATGCCACTCCCATGGTAGAAAGGCTCCTTTGTATAAATCATAGAGTTTCTTACCCTCCCATATAGTTCCTTTAATTACAAAATCGTCTTTATCAGAATTCAATGTAATTGTTTCTGCAGTATATGTTTGTAATTTAATAGCATCTGCACCCGCTCGTTTAGCTGCACGTACGGTTTCGACAGCTATTTTTATATCGTCTCCGTGATTGGCTGAAAGCTCGGCAATTATGAATACTGAATTAGTTTTAAAATGCATACTTAACTGAGTTAGTTCCTTGAATGTTTGCTTTTGACATTACTCTAAAACCAGCATTTTCAAACACTTTCTTAGATGCAATATTATCTTCTTTAATATATGCTATTATATGCTCATTATAAGAATCTGTGAATGCAGCGCAAGCTTTCTTCAGGAATGTAGTTGCTAGCTTTTTCCCTCTAAAGCTTTCAGCAATAGTTAATCCGACTATAAATACATTTTCATTTTCATCTAAATCAAAACGAACTAATCCAGCAGGCTTATTGTTAATTTCACAAACATAATGATGAGCAGTAATGTCATTTATCTTTGTATCAAACCATTTTGAATGCTGTTCATAGATTATAGGCTCTGAATTAAAAGAATTCTTTCGTGTTATCGGATCATTTGCCCATTCGAAAGTTATTTGCTTGTCTCCGTCATTTATCTTCCTAACGCTTATCGATTGGTTTATTTTGGAGTGGATAATAACATCTTTGTATAACCCTTCAAAAAAACAATGATCTTTTAAAACTGCTTCTTGTGTATAACCTTTTGCTTCAATAGCTTCATATAAATATGGTCTCAAATCAAAAGCATAAGTAAATAATTTATGCAAATTCAATTCTTTAAAAGCTAATTCTTCTAATAAATCTAAATAATTACCCCAATGTTTTTTAAATTCCTTTTCCTCTAGCTCCGTTTTCATTATAAATGAAATCTCAGCATTCCTATCTATCCAATTGATATGAACCAAACCACCATAACCGATACAAATTCCATCTTGCAAATATGAAAATAGAATTTGGTCTGGTTTTTCTTGTTCAAAAAGATTAGCAACCACATTATTAAAGTAGTTTTCTTGACCCTCTTTTGTTAATAGTGAAGATTGCCGTAAATGATACATTTGCTCATTACGCCATTCCATTATCTTGAAGCGGTCTTCATAACGAATAGGTACAATAGAAAACTCATTTTTTATAAATGAGTTTTGTTTTAAAAATTTGTATGCTTTCGGAATTATCATTAATTTAGTCGCTGAAAACCGGTATGACAAACAGGTCCTTCTAATAACTCATTTATATTTTTTCCTCCGTTCTCACATTCCGAAATTACCCTATAAACATCATTCAATGCATTAAAATATAAATCGAAATATTCATCAGTTTGAGTTGTAGCAGCATAGAAATTTGTACTGGCTAATATGCCTTTTTTAAGCATCTCCTGTGTAACAAAAGTCTTATATTCCATTGCTTTAGCGCTCTTAAAGGCATAAGTTGATAAGGATGGAATACCGGATATAGAGATATTTAAATTATTCTCTTCGGCTAATTTCAACCAACCGGTACGCATTTTCTCTCCTTTTTGAGTAATTATTTTCCAGGATTCAACCTTTTTCATAACTTCTAAGGTCTTTAATGCTGCTGTAGGGCCAATTCTCTCCGTCCAGAATGTACTACTGATAAATGTTTTTTGAGCAGCTTCCATGATGGATTTCTTTCCCACTACAGCTGTTAATGCATATCCATTCCCAATTGTTTTACTGAAAACTGCCATATCGGGCACTACTCCAAACTTCTTAAAAATACCTCCATACGTTTCACGGAAACCGGAAGTACATTCATCAAAAATTAATACTATATTTTTTTGTGTGGCAAGATCTCTTACTTTTTCTAAAAAATGATTTTCGGGTCCAAAGTTGCGGAGAACTTCCATTTTTATCACTCCAATATTGTGCTTTTGCACAATATCTTCTAATTCTTCAAAATTATTATAATGAAATGGGAAAACAGTATTCTTTAAATTCTTAGGAACTCCGGCTGTGTCTAGCCCCGAGAGTAAATGACCTGATAAAATGTCATCGCCACCTAAATTACTAGAAAGATACCAATCATGCCATCCATGATATCCACATATTGCTACATTATCACGCCCTGTTGCTGCTCGTGCAATTCTTATGGCAACAGCATTACCTTCTCCTCCAGTTCTTGTGTATCGAACCATATCAGCCCAAGGATTCATTTCTATCAACTCTTCTGCCAATAAAACTTCTTCAGGGCAATTTAGGGTACTCATATTTCCGTTCGAAATGGTTTGCATAACAGCTGCATCAACCTCATCATTACCATAACCTAAGGTATTGGTTCCGATGCCCATTATACACATATCAATATATTCCTTACCGTCAAGGTCCCATACTTTGCTACCTTTGGCTTTACTAAAATATGCAGGCCACTGATCTGGTAAAAACATCTCAGGTCGTTTAGAAAGCAACATTGTTCCTCCGGGAATCAATGTCTTGGCTTTTTCATATAATTCTTGTCCTTTTCCCATTATATTAATTATTAACTAATCTTTCAATATTGATTTATCATATCCCTCATTTCGAGCATGTTGATTGTTAATATCTTTTAATCTAGGATGATTCTCCAGATAATCTATATATGCTGTAAATGGTTTATCTGTTCCTAAAGCCTCAATTAAACCTTTAATCAATAAAAAATCTTCGATCGTATCAACCGTAATTCTATGGTGAGATAAATCAACTTCATTTTCTACATTAATAGACTTAAACAAAGACTGACCTTTGAAAGTAGAGTTTCGCCAAATATAGGGCGTAACATGCTCTCTGTCACTTTTTAATACAGCTTCTTTATAGGCTTTTTCAAGTGCCCTAAATTTAAAAACCTCCACATCAACTCCATCCGGGTAGGTTGGTGATAAGGTATTTGAAGCATAATCGCATCCACTTTCTAAACAACTACTTATTAACTTGTCAATTACCACAGGATCAATGAGCGGGCAGTCTGAAGTTAAACGAACAACATAATCAGGTTGCTCATCTTTAGCTGCAAAGTAAAAACGTTCCAAAACATCGTTTATCGATCCCTGATAAGTCTCTACATTTAGTTTCTTTGAGATATTTACAATGTATTCAGCACCATCTTCGGTAGTTGTTGCAACTTTTAACTTCGAAATCATTTTCGACTGTAAAATTCTCTCTAAATGTAATTCAAGCAATGTTTTACCATTTACTTCTTTTAAAATTTTAGCAGGCAATCTGGTCGAACCGTATCTGGCCTGGGTTATGGCTAATATCTTCATCTATGAATAATTATATTTCTAAAATAGATTTTATCAAATTATTTCCAGTTAACAGGGTTCAGCAAGTCAGATTCTTCAACTTGAATTGAATTAATAAACTCGATATCTTCTGCTTTAATTTGTTGATTCAATACATCTACATTGCTTTGTAACTGACTGATGTTATCTACGCCTATTAAAACTCCGTCAATATTTTTATTTGCAACAACGTAGTTTAATGCAATTTGCTGAATCTGAATCTTTCTTGACTGACAATATAAATGCAAAGCTTGTAAATATGGTTTCAAAGCCAACAGATTTCCTTCAAGTGTATTTAGATCTTTAAAAAACAAACCTTGTAAAAAAACAGAACGGGTATGAATTTCGACACCTTTTTGTTTTAGTTGTTCGAAATAAGGTTCAAACTGTCTGTCGAATATATTATAAGGAAATTGAATCAGATCAAATTGTACATTGTTGTTCAGTAAAAATTGTAACTGACCAACAGAATAAATAGAAAATCCAATTTTTGTAACTTTTCCCTGACTTTTAAGTGTTTGAAAAGCCTCCCAGATATCAGGATTGGATCTGTAAAAATCAAAATTATGAACTAAATATCCATATAGTTTATCTTTCTTCAAACGAATTATCGACTCATCAAACATGCTTCCAACAGAGGAATCAGTCTTTGGACATTTTGAAATAATATCAAAAGATAATGGATTCTTAAACAGTGAATCACCTATCGACAATTCACTTTCACCATAGGCATAAGAAGTATCAAGACATCTGATTCCTAAAGCTGAAGCAAGCGACAAGATTGAATCAACATCATTTGAACTAACCTTACCCGATCTATTATTGATACCATAGTCAAGTCCGAATTGAACCGTTCCCAGAACTATTTTTTCGATGGAATTCATTTCAAAAAACTTAAAACTTTCTCAATAACAAAATCCTGTTCTTCAGCGGTTAATGTTGGAAACATTGGAAGGCTCAAACAGTGATTATAATAATCTTCAACAACAGGCAAATCCCCATTTTTATTGCCAAATTGTTTATAATAAGGCATCAAATGAAGAGGAACATAATGCACCTGAGCGAAAATATTATTATCGTGCAGGTAATTATATAACCCTAATCGATCATCGACCTGAATAACATACAAATGGTAAGCATGATACACATTATCTGAGATATACGGAGTTTTAATACCGGAAACTCCCGAAAAAACATCAGTATACTTTTTGGCGATCTCTTGCCTTTTCTCAAGCCCAGCATTTGCTCTTTTAAGTTGAGAAATTCCTAACGCAGCCTGAAAGTCAGTTAACCGATAATTATAACCCAATTCCTGCATCTCATAATACCAACCTCCATGATTTTCAGTTAGTAATGTAGGATTTTTTGTAATTCCATGTGTACGGAACAGACAAAGTTTATCATAGATTTCCTTACTATTGGTAGTAATCATCCCACCCTCACCGGTTGCAATATGCTTTACCGGATGAAACGAGAACACAGTGGCATCAGCAAAGTTGCTATTCCCACATAATTGTTTTTTTGAATTTGCATCTATATAATAAGCTCCAGGAGCATGACATGCATCTTCAATAATCCACAATCCAAATTCGTCAGCTATTTTTCTGAATTCAACGATATCCAATGGATATCCGGCAAAATCAACCGGTACAATACCAGCATAAGTGCCTTTTGGAGAAGCTTCTAATATTAGTCTTAATTTATGAATATCCATAAGATAGGTATCCCTATCAATATCGCAAAATACAACTTCACCACCACAAAATCGAATACAGTTTGCACTGGAAGCAAAAGTCATTGACGTAACAATAACTTTATCTCCCGGTTTAACTCCCATTGCGATTGCAGCCAGATGCAAACCAGAAGTTGCATTATTAACAGCAACAGCGTACTTAGCACCTACATACTTAGCAAAATCTTTTTCAAATTCACTAATTTTAGGCCCCTGAGTTAGAAAATCAGATTTTAATGTTTCAGTAACGGCATGAATATCATCGTCCGTAATATTTTGACGACCATATGGTATAGGTTTGTTTATCATTTTACTATAAAATTTGGATCACAATACTTGACAATCTTATTACGTAAAGTTTCAACAGTTTCCCATTCAGTATTTATATCAGAACTATAGTGAAACCCGAAAGGTACCAGTACGGCATGGTGATGCTTAATATAATCTTCATTTGTATGCGCATACGATACGGATGGTAAAATTGCATAGTATTTACCCAAGTCAATAGTATTAAGTGCATCAGTTGGGGTAATCATTTCTTCATGAAGTTTTTCTCCCGGGCGAATACCTACATCTTCTAATTTTGCATTTGGTGCAATTGCTGTTGCCACATCTACAATTTTATAGGATGGGATTTTAGGTATAAATATCTCGCCACCTAAATGATGTTCAATTGCATACATAACTAAATCAACTCCTGCTTGCAATGAAATATTAAAACGCGTCATTTCCATATGAGTAATTGGTAAAACACCAGATTCCCTTTTGTCAATAAAAAAAGGAATTACTGACCCTCTCGAACCCATAACATTTCCATATCTAACCGCTGAAAATTTCAAATCTTTTGAGCCTTTGATATTATTTGCAGCAACAAATAACTTATCTGAACAAAGTTTAGTAGCACCATATAAATTTATCGGAGCGCACGCCTTATCTGTTGAAAGTGCAACTACATGTTTGACATTTGTAGCTAATGCGGCATTAATTACATTTTGAGCCCCATTAATATTAGTTTTAATACATTCATCTGGATTATATTCTGCTGTATCTACTTGTTTTATGGCTGCTGCATGAATTATCACATCAATACCATCGCAAGCTCTTATAAGTCGATCACCATCACGCACATCTCCAATAAAAAAACGCAACTGGGGAAATTGTTTTTCGGGATATTTTTGCTTTAATACTGATTGTTTTAATTCATCACGTGAATAAATTACTATACGTTTTACTTCTGGAAATCTTGATAAAATAGTCTCTATAAATTTTTTACCAAAAGATCCTGTTCCTCCCGTTATTAATATTGATTTGTAATTTAACATATTAAATTTTTATTTGTAAATTCGTTACTTATTATTTTCCATTAATTCTTAATATAACATCAATATTGTTAAATATAATACAATGAATTGACTGCTTTATTCCTATGTTCATTAAACTCTAGACCTTCCTGCCTTTTTTTATTTTAAGTGGAAAACGAGGCATATCAATATTTGCAAACACTAAATATTAGTGGCATTACAGCAATTGATAGTTCAAATTAGACATTCTACTTTCTATTATTTCCACTCAACAATTCTTTCAAATACACTCCACCCAACAAATAGCTAACAATCAAAAATCCTCCCAATATTCCACCAATAGCAATTGCTTTCGCTTTCCCTAAACTTTCCTTTTTCAATGGATAAATAGGCGTATCAATCATTTGCAGAATAGGTGTTTCTCTGGCCATATCCAACTTAAGTGTCTCCAGATTTTTAAGCACTTCTGCATAAACCATTGAATATAACTGGGCATCACGTTCTTGTTTTATGCGGGGCACGGCTGCTAATTCTAAGCCTGATTTATAATTCCAGTATATAATCTGTTATTAAAAGATTACAAAATTACTCATTTTTTGCGAATTTGTAGCATTAATAACTTAAAAACTCGTTTCATAGTTGGAGTTGCGGCTATGGCTTTTCGAATACGAAAAATCCATATCCGTATTTTTAATTTTTTAAAATTTCCCAATGACCCGATTTTGTTGAGCCAACACGAATAATAACTTTCTCTTTAATAAGTTTTGCAATATGATATTTAACTCCATTTTCGCTAATATTACCAAGCTTCTGAGACATTTCTTTTCTATTTAGTTTAGGGTTTTCATTAATTAATTTCAACAACCTTGAAACAGTTTCTTGGGTAGTTTCTTGGGTAGTTTCTTGGGTAGTTTCTTGGGTAGTCTTTGTATTGGTTCGTTGCTTCGTATAACTAAACTCCGACAAGAAACCGTGTCCCAGATTATGAAACTCAAACTTCATAGTTGGAGTTGCGGCTATGGCTTTTCAAATGCGAATAAAACCACTTCCGTATTTTTCAATCGGGGATGGAATACTTATTTATTTTCCGATAACCTGATTTCCTGCTTCCGTTGCGTACTATTAGATTGAATTTTATGAGTTTGGCAATGTCTCGTTTAATTGTTTCAATACTAATATTACATTTTTCTGATAAAATTTCTGCAGTAATAAAGTTATCTTCATTTATTAATTCGAGTATTCGTTTTTGTCGGTCATTTAAAGTGTCATTTAAAGTGTCAATGGTGCGTTATAAAATAATTTAATTGTCTAGTAAACAAATTTTTAAATTTTAAAAATAAAAATAACACTACTCTCCAAAATAAAATTTAACACAAAGTCGCAAAGAAATTGAACGTCACAATTATCATATAAACAAATATTTAGAAAAGCACGCAAAGAGAAAAACTTAAAAGTCTATAAACTAATTTTTCCTTTTTCTTTCCCTTTCAGGTGAAAGTACCCGAAGGGGGATAGAGGTAGCGACTTTGGAACTTAGCGACTTTGCGTTCAAAATAGATTTTTTAAACGAACTATTGAATTAAACATTGCAAGATTACTCATTTTTTTTGTAAATATCGAGCATGATTAACTAAAAAGCTCTCTTTAGTCCAAAAAATGACTTTTTGATTTTTTTTCTCTATCTTTGCCTTCAAATAAATTACTTCCATTATTTATGTCGAAAAGCGAACTAATAAAACTTATTAATAACTCATTGCCATTTGCTATGATAAGTAAGGTCATTTTGTTTGGGTCGTATGCAAAGGAAAACCAAACTAAAGATAGTGATGTTGATCTGCTTGTAGTAACAAATGACAATTTCATTCCGGCATCGTTTGCTGAGAAAATGCAGCTGAAATTAAAAATTGCAGAGTCGCTGTATTTAATCAGACAACAATCCGACATAGACCTTCTTGTTTATACTAAACCAATGTACGAAAAATTTATTGAAATGGATGGTAGCTTTAAAAGAGAAATTTTAAATACCGGAACTATTATTTATGAAGCCAACAACTAATGAATGGATTAACGCTGCAAATGATGATTTACTTGCTGCCAAAACTCTTGGGAGCAACAACCGTCTAACAAATCTTGCTGCTTTTCATTGTCAACAATTCTTGGAAAAAAGTTTCAAGGCTATTATTGAAGAATTTGAAAATTTCACATTTAAATCACACGACCTGTTCCGACTTCAAATGACCACAAAAATAGAATTAACCAACTATGAACTACAGCTTTTAGGCACAATAAACGAGGTATATATTGATGCTAGATATCCGGGTGATATGGGACTTCTCCCTAACGGCAAACCTACTCTCCACGAAATAGATACATTTATCCAGTTTTGTGAAGACATACAATACAAGGTGAAACTAAGATTAATTGGATCATGATGAGGTAAATAGCCAACTTCGTTCTTGCACTTTTAATTACATTATTACATTATTCATTTCGATCCGCCGCATATACAATTGACTCTAAATTTCGTCACTGTATATTTACAATCCGTTCTCAATAATTCGATCTATAACTAAACTCCGACAAGAAACCGTGTCCAAGATTATGAAACTCGTTTCATAGTTGGAGTTGCGGCTATGGCTTTTCGAATCCGAATAAAACCACTTCCGTATTTTTCAATATCATTCGTTAGATAAAAAGCTTCGGCAATTTGCTTATTACGGGTACTTGCCTGATAGGTATCTGTATCTAAATCTTTTTCAGTAATATTGCCGTACAAGCCACTTGGGTTGAAAAATGTGATGCTATTGTCGTATATTCGAATTTGAATATCGGTAGGGCTTTGATAATCGCGATGTATTAACGAATTTACTAATAATTCTCGAATAGCATCTAACGGATACTCGGGTATTTCGGTCCGTTGTGTCGTTTTTCCGGTAATCTCAAAAGCAAATTTTAAATGTCCAATAATGGTTTGCATTGCTTCTTCCAACACATCATACAAATTGCCATTAATCATTTTATCGGCAATAATCAAGCTTGGAGTTTTAAATCGACCAATATGAACATTGTATCGTAAATTATCTTTCGAAAAAAGAATCATTGCAGCATTTGTCGGCGTGTTTTTCTGAAACATATTCAGCTTGATTAACGCATCAACAGGATTTTCGGGCAGAGAAAATCGTTTCGCATTGTTTACTTTAGAAATAAACTGTTCAACTTTCACTAAATCAAGACTATTTACGTCGGCACCACTATACAAATATGCATCCCATGAATATTGCATAGTCAACATATATAAGTCCGCAATTTCCGAAACGTTCAATATATGATTGGAATTATTTACACGCTTGTAACATTTTCCTAGCAACGAAATTGGTTTAATGGGCTGATCGTGTGTAGTAAGAACAACAACTGTTTTATTCTCAACTTGAAGTATTTCAACAAAAGGTACTAAAGAAGGTTCAGTTTTACTCTTAATTTCATTCGACCATTGCTGAACGCTTTCAGTGGCAATATCTACCCCTTTTACCTCGCCCTTATCATTAACACCGATATACACCGAACCTCCTTTGGTGTTGGCAAAAGCCACCAAAGTTTCAATTACCCCCACATTAAATGACGATTTGAATTCAGAATATATATCTTCGTGTTTTGGAATCATTTAATCCTCCACTTTTTCACTCAACAACTCTTTCAAATACACTCCACCCAACAAATAAACCACTATCAACATACCTCCTAAAATTCCACCAACTACTATCCCTTTCACTTTCCCTAATTTATCTTTCTTCAACGGATAAATAGGCGTATCAATCATTTGTAGAATAGGAGTTTCTCTTGCCATATCTAACTTTAAAGTTTCCAGATTTTTCAACACTTCTGCATAAACAGTACCATACAATTGTGCATCGCGTTCTTGTTTAATACGGGGTACAGCAGCAAACTGTAATGCCTGATTGATATTTATTTGTGAAATGCCTGCTCCTTTATATAACGCTTTTTCATACAGTGTTTTTACAGAATCGGCTGTATGCTGCATCATATCAACATTGGCTTTGCTTTGGGCAGTCTTGGTTTGTTTATAGAATATATAGGTTTGCTCCATTAGCTGTTCAACAAAGAGTTTTGAAAATACTTCGCTAAGACTTACAAAATCCACATTTACAATGCTCACCTTTTTGTCTTTTCGAACTACAGATAATGACCTTGACAGTGTAATCCCACTTGAAATGGAAAATAACACACTATCTTGAGTTCTGGTAAATGAATCGCGTGCCTGACCTACTGGATACCCTAATGTAGGGAGTTCAGGATTTTTTTTGTCTTTCTTCCATTCCTTGCGTAAGTCATTTACATCAATGTAGACCTCTACCAGATTTTCTTGCTTACCGTTGTATTCAACAGGTGTGAGCAACGTTTTTTCAATAGCATAGCGCGATTTGATAATTTCCAATAAATTGTCGCCACTGAAGGCACTATTATTTCCTCCAGATAAACCACCAAACCCAAAGGAAGATGCCAGATCGGCCAATCCACCTCCCGAGCTTTTTTCAACTAATGCAAAGGATATATGCGCTGTATATTTGGGTTTATTTAATAATGAAGCAACTAATCCTAATGCACCACCCGTTAATCCAACAATCAGGATAATCAACCATTTGCTTAGTAAATAGTTCCAGTATTTTTTTCCGGTTTCAATTAACTCTGCAAGCGAAATTTCTTCACTTGATGGAGCTGAATTCTTTTTTTCTTCAGACATAAGTATTCAATAATTAGTATTGATATGTTTTTTTAGATTTACTTTCAGTCCAGATAACAATCAGGGATGGACTCGTAACTTGTAACTCTATTCTTGTAACTACTTATTTGCTATCTTGTTATTATTGAATAGATAAGTGCAATAGAGGAAGTAATGGAAGTTAGAATAGCTACTGTTTCAGCAGTTGACAACTTATTTTTAATTTCGACTGGTTTATCAGGAACAATTATTCGTGCTCCAGGCTCTAAAGTTGGATAGCATTTTATACCAAGAAATGATTTTGTACTTTTGGCAGTACCGTTTGCGTACAAAACAAATGATTTACCCCTCTCAGCATTAACTGAATATCCTCCTGAGCTACTGATATAATCCTTAAATGACATAGTAGCATCATACCTTACCAATGTTGGGAATAATACTTGCCCAATTACTCGCACGGTCTGAAGTTCACGGGGAATATAAATTATGTCACCCTCATCTAATATCAAATCAAATTTTCCTCCGGGTACGTTAATTATTTCATTAAGATTTAACCCAACTACCGCCTCCGGACTTGAAAGTTTGTCAACTACACTGGAGCCTGATAGTTTTTTTTGTAATGAATCCATAGCAGTATAACCTTGAACAGTAGTCGAACCGGAAGCCTTTAACATTGTAGCATCCAGGGTTTTTGTCTGTTGACCCTCCAATTGATTTTTGGAGTTCTCTTTCATTATTTTATTCAATTTCTTTTCAATCTCATTCGCATTTTCCACACGGATAAGAAATGCACCAGGAGGATAGGCATAGTTTGTCATTCCACCGGCTTGTTTTATAATATCAGAAACCCGAATTGATTTGTTTTTAATATTATAACTGCCCGGATACAATACTTCTCCTTCAACACGAGCCATGCGAACACCTTCAAAACCGGAAATTCTCCGCACAATTACCTGATCACCACTTTCCAGCAAAATATCTTCCGAACCTGCTTTGAAATTCATATCTTTATCCAACTGAAATTTCTTAACAACCGACTTTGTCGTATTTGAAAATAAACTTTCTTGATCCTTTATAGACCGGATAAGCTCTACTGAATCAGTTAAAGCTGTTACAGTAAAACCTCCTGCTCTAACCAAGAGATCTTTTAATGATATATTTTCGATGAGTGGAAATTGCCCCGGAAACTTAACCGATCCTACTATCGATACTGTTTGCCCCTCGCTATATTCATACATAGTTGAAATATTACAAGAATCACCAGATTGCGGAATAAAACCGGCAATTTGATTCGCTGAGACATCCACAACAGTTATACCTTTTTCAGTAAGTCTAAACACCCTTGCTTTTGATCTATCCGCATTATCGGCATAACCACCGGCATAACCAATAATCTTAAGTAAACTTTCTCCTGGCAACACTTCAAAAATACCGTTGCGTTTTACGGCTCCATCAATAGTGAGTCTCACTTTGAACAGATCAATTCTTACTATATCTTCATCTTGCAGTGGTATATTATTTGGCCTCAAACCATCAACCAAAAAACTATATACATCCAAATTTGCTATTATTTTACCGGCACGAATTACTTTAATATCACGCATAGAACCTACATCATTGGGTCCGCCGCACGAGTAGAGTGCATTAAATGCCGTTGCAAGTGATGGTAGAGTGTAAGTTCCGGGACGAACAGCTTCTCCAACAACCGTAACCCTTATACTCCTTATACTTCCAAGTGTAACATTTACTTTTGTTTCACCCGATGAGATACCCGAATATGTTTTTGAAAGCTGACTTTTAATAATGCGCGAAGCATCTTCAATTGTCCTGCCAGCTACCTTTACAAACCCGATATTGGGGATACGAACAACACCCTCAGGGCTAACTTTTAATTTAAAATTAGCATCATATAATCCTGAAATATCTATAATCAGTTCATCGTAAGTTCCTAACACGTAATTTTGTGGAGTAGGAATGTTTAATTTAGGCTCAAAAGTCAGATTACTTCTATCGAAAAGAGTACTACCAAAAATCCTGTTATAAACTTTTATTTCCGTTGCAGGAATATTCGGTTGTTCATTTTTCTCTACAGTTCTTAATTCAACTGTACTTTGGGGAGCAACAGGAGTTGAAGTGCTAGTACCTTTCCCCGCCATGTATTTTTTATACATCTCCATTTGATCGGGGGTAAGTTTACTCAAATCCTGAGCCATTAAACTTACAATAACAAAAAATGACAGAATAATTAATTTAAATTTGTTCATTTCTTTAATTAGATATTTTTTATTTGTGATTATAAAATGGAAACCGCTATATATTTTTCTCTGAAAGAAAGCTGTTTATAATAAATAATTTTACACTCTTAATATATGAAACAAGCATTAAACAGAAGTTTAAACCAAAGACCATGTTTATTGCAAGTTCCAAGCGACCACTTATTGAAAAATATAAATGAACGCATGAAATTGTTGGTCGTGGTATCTGTTAATCTGTTAAATCTACTTTGCAGCCACACGAATAAAATGATTTAATTCTTACTAGTGTTATGTTGAGTATAAATTGTCTGTTATAATCCTACAATCCCGTTTAAACGGGTTAGTCGCATTACGAGAATTAAGCGTCAAAACACTCTTAACATAACACTGGTATTTTCAATAATACAGGTGAATAACAGTTTTATAATACTCAATATTTTAAACAGCCCGAATTTATGACATATAAAGGGTGCAAAAATACTAAATATAGGGCATATAATTTACATTTTGCTTATTAATTAACAAAAAAGTATTTAATTATTTTACAATTTTCATACAAAAATAATTATTTTTTAATGTTCAAATGGAATTTGCAAGTCACATTTTACAGCGTTTTTTTGTGAATAAACCAAAGACCTAATCGTTTATTACTAATAATATCAAATGAATGTATCGAATTTTAAATTTTAAACGAAGAAACTCCGTCCGCATCCTATTTTTACAAATAAGCATTCTTATATAAACTGTACATTTAAAACAGTCCAATCTGTTTTAAATGTCTACTGTTGTTAATGCCGATCGAGTATTTCGAGATTCCGCCTGCGGAAGGCTTTCAAACAAATAGTACAATTAGACATACTTGCCTGCGGCAGGCAGGGTCGACATTGGACTATATTGTTTGTGCAA